>NZ_JAKEVM010000001.1 GCF_022398475.1 Pseudoalteromonas shioyasakiensis
ACTCAACTCATTGTATATAAATGATAATTTTAATTTATTCGTTAGTTGGCACAAGAATTGGAATCTCCTAGCTGTATTAACCCAATAATCAACAGGAGAGTCACATGGGTGTATTAAATCGCGTAAATGACATTATTCAGGCAAACCTTTCTGCAGCATTAGACAAAGCTGAAGATCCTGAAAAGTTACTTAATCTACTCGTGCAAGAAATGCAGGATGCACTGACCGAATGCCGTGCAACTGCTGCGACATTTTTAACGCAAGAAAAGCAAATGAAGCGTGAAATTGCAGCGAAACAAGCGAAAGTAGCTGACTGGCAAGCGAAAGCAGAAAAAGCGTTGAGTAAAGATCGTGATGATCTTGCCAAAGCAGCATTAGTTGAAAAGCAGCGTTTAACGACAGAAATCGAAGCGCAACAAGCTGAAATGGATAAAGTGGCAGAGTCACTCGCTAAATTGACAGAAGATTGTCAGCGTTTACAAAACAAGCTTGCAGATGCAAAAGCCAAACAGCTGACTTACATGCAAAAAGAACGCGTTGTTACAGCACGCTTAAAAGTAAAAGAGCAGCTGCATAGCAGTAAAGTTGAAGATGCATTAGCGCGTTTTGACTATTTAGAGCAGCGCGTTGAAAACATTGAGTCGCAAGTTGAAGCGTATGAACTTACACAAAGTGATGCTGCAAATTCAACAGCAGCACAATTCGCTGCCCTTGAGAAAGATGAAGCAATCGATAAAGAGCTTGCTGACTTGAAAGCAACGATGAAGCAGTCGGCTTAGGAGGTTAATAATGAATACTTATCACACATCGACACGTTGGTACCGTGATCTGAGTAATAAAAAGATCTCGGGTGTGTGTAGCGGACTCGCTGCGCGCTTGGGCTTCCCTGTATGGTCAACACGTTTGGTCATGATCATATTACTTATTCAAATGCCGCTGTTAATAGGCGTGGGTTATTTAGTGGCTCATTGCACTTTACCAGTGAAAGGTTACTAGGAGTAGGACATGAAAACGTTAGCTATCATCATTTTGGCAATGTTATTACTATGCACTGATGCGGTTTCATTTGTATCGTTTGACTCATGGCAATTACCTTTATCAATTGCTGATATGAGTTGGGCTGGGCTTGAGGTCATCGGTGCAATAGTGGCAGTCATTGCCGTCGTTGCAGGTGTTGCGCTATTCACTATTGGGCTGCTAGGCGCAGGTGTTGTTGCTTTGATTGGTGTTGTGCTTGCGTTTTTATTTGGCTCAGTAATGATTGCATGGCCACTTTTACTCATCGCAGCATTATGCTGGTTGATTGCCGATAACAAAAAATCGCCAGCTTAAGGTACTAATAAACTGCCTTAATACATAAAATATGCTAAATTTAGCGGGTAAGTTAATGTCTTAACAAGGATTAAAACATAATGAAACTGTGGCCCGCACTCTCTTTTCTTACCGCAAGTTTATTCTTTAGTACTTTTTCATCTGCCCATAGTGGCCATGACCATAGCGATGTTGCCGAGGTAACTGTAAGCAACGCGCAGGTACGTGAATTTTTACCAGCCAGTAAAGCCAGCGTGGCTTATTTAACTATTACTAACCCAAGTGAGCATGCAACGGTATTAACTAAAGCTGAGCTTGATGGTTTAAGACGTGTTGAAATTCATCAGCATACTCATGTTGATGGCATGATGAAAATGGAACAGGTTTTATCATTAAAGATTGATGGTCACAGCAGTGTTGAGTTTAAACCGGGTGGTTATCACTTAATGGTGTTTGAACCTGAAGATCAACTAAAAGCAGGGCAAGAACGAAAACTCACGCTATATTTTAATGATGGCAATCGAGTTTTTACTCAAGCCAAGGTTGTGTCTTTACAAGAAATGTCTGAGCAGGCATCAAAAAAAAGTAAAGAGCACTCACATCACTAGGAGGTATTATGTCTGAGCATAAAGGAAAAATAGCCAGTGCATTACTTATTATACTAATTATTTTTTACGCGATTGCTGTTTACTGGAGTAGTGAACCAGCTCGTATGGATGTTGTTAGCAAGGCAAAACAGGAAGCGCAAATGCGCGGTGAAAAGTTTGTCACCGGCTACACAACAACAACTACGTTGATCAATGTGGCAAGTACATTATTAAATAAGCCTGGCGGCTACTTATCTAACGATATGATGCCACCAAGTGTAATGATGGATAACATGCCGGCGTGGGAATATGGCGCGCTTGAGATGACCCGAGATTTAGTGTTGTCGATGCGTAAAGACTTCAGCCGTTCACAGTCTCAATCAACTGAGCACGAAGCTCTTAAAAAAGCACAGCCGCAATTTAATATAAGCTCGGTAGCATGGGCATGGCCTAGCGCAGAAACTGAATATCAAAAGGGTATTGATTTACTGGTTGTGTATCGCACTCAAATTGCGGATCAGAACGATCGAGATAGCCAGTTTTATGCCCGGGCCGATAACTTACGTGGCTGGTTAAAAGAAGCTGAAAAGCGCTTAGGTAGTTTAAGTCAGCGTCTAAGCGCAAGTGTTGGCCAAGATCGTTTGAACACTGATTTAGCTGGCGATACTGCAGCTCATCAAGCAACATACACCCCTTTGCAAAGCCAAGTAAAAACATCTTGGTGGCAAATTGATGATGTATTTTATGAATCGCGTGGTGCAACGTGGGCATTACTGCACTTTTTACAAGCGGTTGAATATGATTTTGCTGATGTCTTAGAAAAGAAAAATGCTCGTGTTAGTCTGCAACAAATTATTCGTGAATTAGAGGCCACGCAAGAAACTGTGTGGAGCCCAATGATCTTAAATGGCAGTGGTTTTGGTTTTGTTGCTAACCACTCACTGGTCATGGCGAATTATATTTCTCGAGCCAATGCGGCTCTAATTGAACTTAGCGAACTTTTAGCGCAAGGATAAAATGATGAAAAAGTACTGTTTAGCAGCTGCCCTTTCAATGGCCTGTTTAGCTCCAACAGCGCAAGCTGATACATTATTAGGTTTATACCTAGGTGTTGATGGCTGGCAATCAGATAACAGCGGTAGTTTTGCTCAAGACGGAAATCTACAAAGCTTTAAATTTGATGATGAAACGTTTACGAGCTACTACGCAGCACTTGAGCACCCAGTGCCGTTAGTACCAAACATTAAACTAAAATACACTGAACTTGAGTTAAATGGTGATACAACACTTGATGAAACATTTAGTTTTGGTGGTTCTGATTATGTGGTAGGCACACAAGTAGGCACAGTAAGTGATTTATCACATGTTGACTACATCCTATATTACGAAATCTTTGATAATGATTTGGTTTCAATTGATTTAGGTGTAAACGCTAAACAATTTGACGGTGAAATTACGGTAACGGGTACATCGCAAGATGGTGGCCAAAACACGACTGAGCGCGTTGATTTTTCTGGTTTCGTACCTTTAGTGTATGGTCGTGCTGAAGTTGGTTTGCCGTTAACAGGTTTAAGCGTATTCTTTGAAGGTAGCTTACTGGCTATCGACGATAGCAAAATTCAAGACTACCAAGCGGGTGTTGCATACGCTTTACTTGATAACTTAGCAATTGATATGGACATTAAAGCGGGTTACCGCTCAATGACTTTAGAGCTTGATGATATTGATGATATCTACACAGATTTAGATGCATCAGGCCCATTTGCGGGTATTCAAATCCACTTCTAATCGAGTTTTTCGGTTTATATTTAGCTGGCAGCTTTATTTTAAAGTTTGCCAGCTAACTTCAAATTCATCTTCTAATGATGTTGAAAGTATCTGCTTATAAGCCTTATTTATTGGCGATGCGATTAGCTTTCTTAACTCGTCGCCCGTTTGTGTAAATTTATAATAACTGAGTACTAAGTCATTACTTTTTGCTTTTAAAACCAAGCGTTGATTCATAAAGCTCAGTACTAGTTCTTGGCCTGCTTTTAAAACCGCTGATTCGATTTCTTTTCGATACAGTAAGTTAATATCCATCAGAGTAAGAATATCAGGAAAGCTAACAGGGGTTTTCCCTAAATTAAATGACACCTTGTTACCTTTTCTAAGTAAATCAAACAGCGAAGGCTTCTTGTAAAAGCCGAGTAAAATTAAGTGGCTGTTATCTTTTTCATTGAAGCCACACAGTGATGTACAGCGCTGAAGGGCATCTGCTTCGCGCTGAGTCATGTGTTTAAGTGTTTGTAAGCTTTTAATCGAAAAGGTGCCCGGTGACACGGTTTCACCTGCGAGTATTTTTGCCCATAGCTTTTGCATTGAAGAATTAGCTGTGTCTTCACATAAACTAATAAAGCGCTCTATCCAATCAAAATCTGGCTGTTGTTGGCCTGTGACATCGGGGCAAAACGCCATAGCCATCGCCATAATAGTTTCGATATTTTCTTGGCGTTTAATGAATTGAATTTCTTGGCGAGTTTGAGCGCGCTCTAAAAGGCTTGCTTGCGCTTTAATTTGATAAGCTAACTGCTGTTGACCTTGTGCTGAATAGCTGTCATCACCAGCATGGTTGATCCTAGCCGATGATGCCTTATGAATAGGGTAGCCAAGCTGGTTTTCTATGATATTAGCAAGATTAACTCTCGCCTGAGCTGCTTTCACTGTCATCGGTCACACTGTCCTTGCCTGTTGTTGCTAACTGCGCATGAGTTTTGATGTTATTGAGCGCTAGTTTTACTGTGTTATTGAGAATATACTGGCTTAGTAAAGCAAGGTAGCCACCAATAATAGGGGTGTTGACCTCACCTTTTAATGAACACTCAATGTTAACGTTATCGCCTTCAGGTAAATAGCGAATTGTGCCTTGGGCAATGTGTTCTTTATTAAATAAGATATTAAATGAAAGCTGGCTGTTGTCGAGTTGGGTGATGGTCATTTCACCTTCGCCAAAGCGACTTTGCCAAAATTGATGTGCACCTACACCTTGGCTAGGTTCTGCAATGGTAAATTTAATACTCGGGTCGACAGCCTGCCATGGTTGCCATTTAGGCCATTGATTAAAGTCGCCTATAAGGCTTGCAATCTCAGCACTACTCGCATTCACTTTAATTGATTTGTGAACAGTATATTGCGGTGAAAGCATGAGCCCAATCACAAGTGAGATCAGAATGCTGATAAAAATCGCTTTTAGGGTAAAAATGAGTATTTTAATAATCTCACCTCAGGCAATTGTTTTATAACTTTCATAACATTATACGTAACATAGACTATAATCTGTTTGATACTATATAAGCTATCACTAATGTATCATAGTTAAATAAGTGATAGAATTTTGAGCATCGCTGTAAAATGGAGTGGCGCCATAGTTACAGTATTACGGGGATCACTCTAAGGAATTATTAATGGCATCAGAGAGTAACGACTTTTTGTTTAGTGACCAAGATGACGAACAGTTAGTGGATGAAACTGTCTCTGATTTTTGGGACGTATTAATTGTCGATGATGATCCAGAAATACATTCAGTTACTAAGCTTGCCCTCTCAGGCGTAGAGTTTTGGGATAAAGGGCTGCGATTCCATCATGCCTACTCAGGTGCAGAAGCGCTCGAATTACTTAAAAATGACCATACGATTTCGGTAATACTCCTTGATGTGGTTATGGAGTCAGATGATGCTGGCTTGCAAGTTGTAAAGCAGGTTAGAGAGTGCCTCAATAATCACAATGTGCGCATTATTTTACGCACCGGACAACCAGGCTATGCACCTGAAGAAAAAGTGATCCGCGAATACGATATTAACGACTACAAAACAAAAACAGAACTAACACGTAGTAAACTTATCACTGCCCTTGTAACGGCTATTCGATCTTATGAGCAAGTATGTCAGCTCGAATTTCAAAGCCGCGCGTTAAATAATATTTTGTATGCATCTAAGGCTATTCTTGGTTTTACTGATATCAAAGCCTTTTCAATGGCAGTGATTAAGCAGCTCTCAATTATTTTAGATTGCGAACCGCAAGGTTTACTTTGTGGTTCTATCGAAGATGATAACCAGGTTTATGTTTTAGGTGGTTGTGCTGAATATAATGAGTTTATTGGCCAGGGTATTGAGCAGCTTGATGATGGCCGTATTATCATGCAAGTTAATAACTGCCTAGCCCAAGGTGAGCATCAGCACACCGATGTAGACAGTACGTATTTATTAAAAAGCAAAAACCGCCAAGCAGCTATTTACTTAGAAACCGAGCACACACCAAGTCCTTCACAACTACAATTTGCAGAGATATTTTTAACCAATGTCAGTGTTGGTCTTGATAATGTTAGGTTGTTCAACCGTTTACGTGATGCAGCTTATAAAGATGTTTTAACTGGCTTATCGAATCGTAATGATTTCATGAATAAAGTGGAGCGTTACTACCAGCCGGGTAAAAGTGACTATGTCTTTTTATTAATTGATGTTGCGCAATTCTCAGATATTAATAATGGCTTAGGCCAAGAGATTGGTAACTTATTACTAAATGCCATTGTTGATAGGCTACATCAAGAATACCCAAATGCAAAGCTGCTATCGCGCATTGGTGCAGATGTGTTTGGCTTACTGTTACCCGTTGGTGAATGTGATGTTGAGCTACTACGCGAGCATTTAAGTTTGCCGTTTAATGCCGGTGAACACATTTTACCAATCAACTTTAATATTGGCCTATGTTATCAAGGTGATTTCTTACAAGCAGGGATCGAGACCTTAAAGCTGGGCTACATTGCGCTTAACCAAGCTAAAAAACAATCTTCTGAAATGGTGGTGACGTATACCCCAGACATGGAAGAGAAAATGGCTTGGCGTTTAGGGATCATCAGACAGCTTCGTCAAGATTTTGAGCAGCGTAAATTAGAGGTTTGGTTTCAGCCACAACTTGATTTAAATACACTTGAAATCATTGGCTGTGAAGCGCTACTGCGTTGGCCGTCAGGTAATGGCCAGTATATTTCGCCGGCGATTTTCGTTCCAATGGCTGAAGATGCTGGTTTAATTGTTGATATAGGGCAATGGGTGCTAGAGCAAGCATGTATGCAGCAAAAGCGCCTCGAAGCAATGGGCTTTGCAATTAGCATTGCTGTGAATGTTTCAGTGCCGCAGTTTAAAGTTAAAGGCTATGCGCAGCAGGTTAAAGACACTTTAATTAAGTACGATGTAAAGCCGCAATTTATTGAACTCGAAGTGACCGAAAGCGTGGTAATGGATGAGCTAGCTAATGTGATCACCACATTAAAAGAGCTTAAAGAGTTTGGTATCGAGATTGCGATTGACGACTTTGGTACAGGGTTCTCATCGTTAAGTTACTTGCAAAAACTTCCGCTAGACAGACTTAAAATAGATCGCGCCTTTATTAAAGATTTACCAGGTCAAGATTGTCAGGCGATTGCTGCGTTAATTATTTCTCTTGGTGCAAGGTTAGGCTTAAAAACCATAGCTGAAGGGGTCGAGACACAAGCGCAAGCAGATTATTTAGCCCAGCTTGGCTGTGATGAAGTGCAAGGCTTCATGTATGCTAAGCCTATGCCAGAAAAAGAGTTAATTACCTACCTGCAAGCTAAACAATAGAAAGTTTCAACAAAAGCATATTAATTAAACAGCGCCCTCCCATGTGAAGGGCGTTTTGTTTTCTATAATAATCTATAAGACTGAGGTATAATTCGCCCCTTTTGTTAGCAGAGTACACTTTATGAGCGCATTAAAAGCCGAGCGAGGCCTGTTTTCTTACCCTAAGTATTGGGCTGAATGCTATGGCACGGCGCCATTTTTACCAACCACTCGTGCAGAAATGGACGCGTTAGGCTGGGATAGCTGTGACGTGATCATTGTCAGTGGTGATGCGTATGTAGATCACCCAAGTTTCGGTATGGCTGTGATAGGGCGTATGCTTGAGTCACAGGGTTTTCGTGTGGGTATAATTGCACAGCCTGATTGGAACTCAAAAGATGCCTTTATGGCGTTAGGTAAGCCTAACTTATTCTTTGGTGTTACAGCGGGTAATATGGACTCGATGATCAACCGTTATACTGCTGAAAAGCGTATGCGTCATGATGATGCTTATACGCCGGGTAACATAGGCGGTAAACGTCCTGACCGTGCGGTAGTTGTATACAGCCAACGCTGTCGCGAAGCTTATAAAGATGTGCCGCTGATCATTGGTGGTATTGAGGCGAGTTTACGCCGTATTGCTCATTATGATTATTGGCAAGAAAAAGTACGCCGTAGCGTATTGTTTGATGCCAAAGCTGACATTCTAATTTACGGTAATGCTGAGCGCCCACTTGTTGAAGTTGCCCACCGTATTGCCGCGGGTGAGTCGGTTGAGACAATTCAAGATATTCGTGGTACTGCGGTTATTCGTAAAGAACCATTACCGGGTTGGCGTGGTAGTGACTCAACTGCAATAGATAAAATAGGTAAGATTGATCCAATTCCAAACCCGTATGGCGCAGATGATGTGGGTTGTAGTAAATCTGAATTTAAAAAAGCAGGTATTGATTTAAGTGCCGAGGCGGCTAAGCCAATCACTATTCAGCCAGCTCGTCCTAAGCCTTGGGAAAAGACCTACGTTAAGCTACCAGCGTATGAGCAAGTAAGCGTGAATAAACCGCTTTATGCCCATGCCTCGCGTATTTTGCACCAAGAAACAAACCCAGGTTGCGCCCGTGCGTTATTTCAACGCCATGGAGACCGTTCTATTTGGGTTAACCCGCCTGCATTTCCGCTTGAAACTGAAGAAATGGATGGCGTATTTGGTTTGCCATATCAGCGTATTCCGCACCCAAGCTACGGCGATGAAAAAATCCCAGCCTATGAAATGATTAAAACCTCGGTGAACATCATGCGTGGTTGCTTTGGTGGCTGTTCTTTCTGTTCGATTACAGAGCACGAAGGACGTATTATTCAAAGCCGTTCTGAGCAATCAATTATTGATGAAATTGAACAAATTCGTGACAGAGTACCGGGCTTCACTGGGGTTATCTCTGACTTAGGTGGACCGACAGCGAATATGTACAAGTTGCGCTGTAAGAGTAAAAAAGCAGAGAGTACATGCCGACGTTTATCATGTGTTTATCCTGATATCTGTAAGCACATGGACACGGATCACACCCCAACTATTGAGCTTTATAAAAAAGCCCGTGATGTAAAAGGTGTAAAGAAAATTTTGATTGCGTCTGGCGTACGTTATGACTTAGCTGTAGAAGACCCTCGCTATGTAAAAGAGTTGGTTACCCATCACGTAGGCGGGTACTTAAAAATTGCCCCTGAGCATACTGAAGATGGTCCATTGTCTAAGATGATGAAGCCGGGCATGGGAGCTTACGATAAGTTTAAAGAGCTATTTGATAAATACTCAAAAGAAGCGGGTAAAAAGCAGTATTTGATCCCGTATTTTATTTCTGCTCACCCAGGAACGAAAGACGAAGACATGGTGAACATGGCGTTGTGGTTAAAGTCTAATGACTTTAAGCTTGATCAAGTGCAAAACTTTTATCCATCGCCGATGGCCAATGCAACCACGATTTATCACACTGAGATGAACTCGCTGCGTAATATTAAGAACAATACTGAGCAAGTGCCTGTTCCAAAAGGCGCACGCCAGCGTCGCTTACACAAAGCGATTTTACGTTACCACGATCCTGCTGGTTGGCCGATGATCCGTGAAGCACTAAGAAAAATGGGCAAAGCGAATCTAATCGGTAAAGGGCCGAACTGTTTGGTACCTGAAGAAGGTCGTAACGAGAAAGCTGCTAGAGGAAAGGGCGGTAAAGGCCGTGCGGCACTGACTCGTCACACCGGTTTTAGCCAGTTTAAAAAGGCCAATACCAAACCTCGAGTAGGTAAAAATAAGCAGCGCGCAAAGTAAATAGATATAAATACGGCCCTTTAAGGGCCGTTTTTATTTATACCAATTCGCTTAACTAAGTATTATTGCGAATTGGTATTAGATCAATAACCAAGTCGCGGTGCCTAAAAAGGCAAAGATACCAACAATATCAGTGACGGTTGTCAGCACTACGCTCCCTGCAAGGGCTGGGTCAATTTTCATTTTCTTAAGAATTAATGGAATGCTCGCACCCGCAATACCAGCGGCAACAAGATTCATAAACATTGCAAAGGCCAGCACTGCGCCGAGTTTAAAGTCCCACTGCCATAGGGCAACCACACCAGCAATTAATATCGACCAAATAATGCCATTCAGTGCGCCAATCGCTAACTCCTTAAGTAATAAGAAGCGTTGGTTGGTTTGGTTGATATGACCAACCGCTATACCACGAATAACCAGAGTTAGGGTTTGGCTACCCGCAACACCCCCCATTGAAGGGACGATACCATTGAGTACCGCTAAAATAGGCAAGATTGCTAAGGTGTTTTCGAAAAAGCTTGCCACAATGGCTGCTAACAATGCGGTTAATAAGTTAACCCCAAGCCAAATAGAGCGACGCTGCGAACTTTTTAGCACTGGCGCAAAGGTATCTTCTTCGTCGTCAAGACCAGCGAGGCTTAGCATGCTGTGCTCTGCATCTTCACGGATTACGTCAACGATATCATCAATGGTAATACGACCAAGCAAGTGAGCGTTATCATCCACAACAGGCGCTGAAATCCAGTTGTGACGCTCGAACAGTTGCGCTACATCACTTTCATCCATAGAGATTAGGATTGACTCACAGTCTTCATCCATTAAATCACGAACAATTTTATCTGAAGGACTGGTCAGCAATGTAGTTAATGAAAGCGCGCCTAAAAAGCAGTTATGCTTATCAACTACATATAAGTCATCGGTACCCTCTGGTAGCTCACCTCGTAAGCGTAAATAGCGCAGTACAACATCGAGAGTAACGTCAGGACGAATGGTGACCGTATCGCTGTTCATCAAGGCACCGGCTGAGCGCTCTTGATAAGAAAGTGCTTGAGTTGCTCTCTCTCTATCTTGCGAATCCATGGCACTGACAACGTCTTGATATACGGTATCAGGAAGACTACGTAAAACCTCACCTAAGTCATCGTCGTCCATATCTTCAGTGGCAGCAGCAATGTGCTCAGGCTCCATCTGGGCAATAATGCCAAGACGTACATCTTCAGAGAGTTCTTCTAGAACATCACCACGGACATCTGGATCAACCAGCTGCCAAAGCATACGACGAATTTTATGGGGAGAAGATTCAAGTAAAAGGGCTGTATCACAAGGTGCCGTTTTGGCTAACATACCGCGCACTTGAACAAATTGACCACTATTGAGTGACTTGGTCACTTGTTTGAGTTGTTGTAGTGGGTAATCTTGTTCAAAGGCTTCTGGCATTGGCGTCCTTACAACTGAAAAAAGTTTAAATAGGCTAAGCAAATACAGCATAGTTGCTTTGTAGTGTATTTGCAGAGATATCGTCGCACTGCGATAAATTTATTAAGAGTTTTGTAATTTAGAAAAGCGAGCGATATAAAAGTAGGATATTTAAAGGGAATTTTAAATATCCGAATTAAGTTTACCGTAAACCTTGAAGTCTTAGCAAATGCTATTCTTGCTCGTGGAAGCGTTGTGCAATTAATTCGCCGATTGCCGTTAATGCAGCATCGGCGTCAGGGCCTTCGCACACAACGCGAACTTCTTTACCCTGACTACTTTCAAGTAGCATTAATGCTAACACGCTGTCGCCTTCAGCTTCTTTATCATCTTGATAAAGCGTAATTTTGGCATCAAATTGCAGTGCTAATTGCGCTAAAACAGTAGCAGCACGAGCATGTAAGCCAAGTTTGTTTTGAATTAAAAAGGTATCTTCAGCGTGCATTGTTGGTGCCTAATTAAATGTCTTGTTCGCGGTGGCGAATTTTTACATTAGCATGGCTTTTGGCAAAGCTCTCACCAATTGTTTGCGCTAAGTAAACAGAGCGATGCTGGCCGCCGGTGCAACCAATAGCAATGGTCAGGTAACTGCGGTTATTACGCTCTAAATGTGGCAACCAAGTTTGCACAAAGGTTTGTATTTGCCAAGTGAACTTTTGCACTATGCTGTGGCTAGCTAGGTAATCTTTTACTGGTTGATCAAGGCCAGTTAGTGGCTTTAAATCAGGTTCCCAGTGTGGGTTAGGTAAAAAGCGTGCATCAAAAACGTAGTCAGCTTCTTTTGGAATACCATGCTTAAAGCCAAACGACATAAAAGTAATAATTAGCTTTTTATCTTTTTTACCTAAAATCTTTTCGCGAATTGATTCTGCTAACTGATGAACACTCAGATCAGTGGTATCAATCATAAAGTCAGCGCGAGTGATCAACACATCAAGCAGGATTTTTTCTTGTTTAATGGCCAGATCAAGCGGCAAAGAATCAATAGATAGTGGATGCAAGCGGCGTGTTTCTGAAAAGCGCTTGATCAGAGTTTGGTCATCACTGTCTAAATAGAATAGTGTTGGGTTTGCGAAACCTGGCAGGTACTCAAGAATATCATTAAATTCTTGCTGCTCTTTCGGTAAGTTACGTACGTCGATACTGACCGCTATTTTATCGTAGTTATCAGACACACTACGTACGAGCGAAGGCAGTAAATTAACCGGAATATTATCAACGCAATAATAGCCTAAGTCTTCAAGTACTCGTAAAGCGACCGATTTACCTGAGCCTGAGCGACCGCTGATAATTATTAATTCCATTTATGCCTCTGCTGATATGACCTGAAACAGTTGCTGATCGGTAGTAGCACTACGCAGCTGTTTACAAAATTCTTTATCTTTAAGTCTATCAGCAATTGTTGATAAGGTCTTTAGGTGAAGCTGACAGTCACCATCTGGTACGATGAGTGCCACAAAAATATCAACTGGACGATTATCAATTGCATCAAAATTAATAGGGGATTCACTCACTATCACAAATGCATGAGGCTCATCTGCGCCGCTCATTCGGCCATGTGGAATAGCAATACCTCGGCCAATGCCGGTGCTACCTAGTTTTTCTCGGTTGAGTAAAGCATCTAGGATATCTTGTTGCGATAAATGAGGAAGCTGCTGGTGGGCCAGTTCGCTGATATATTCAAGAATTCTTTTTTTGCTATTAAAAAGGACCGCAGCTTTGCTGCAGTCCTGGTTAGTAAGTGAACTTAGTTTCATAATTTAATGTCGAGCTAATTTCTCTTTGTGTTTAATGACTTGGCGATCAAGTTTATCGATCAGTGAGTCAATGGCTGCGTACATATCTTGATGTTCTGTAGAAGCGAACAATTCGCCTCCGTTTACATGTAAAGTTGCTTCTGCTTTTTGGCTTAATTTTTCTACATCTAGAATGACATGAACATTATTAATATGGTCAAAATGCCTTTCTAGTTTTGCAAACTTGGTGTTTACATAGTCTCTTAATGAATCTGTGATTTCTACATGACGACCAGTTAAATTTAGTTGCATAAGCATTTTTCCTTCTATGTAAAACGTCTAAATCAGACTCTTACGCTGATTAGACGGAGGTATTGCTAGAGACTCACGATATTTTGCAATTGTACGTCTAGCTACTTTAATTCCTTGCTCAGCCAATATATCTGCAATTTTGCTATCACTCAATGGTTTAGCTGAGTTTTCTGCAGCGACTAACTTCTTGATTAAAGCGCGTATTGCTGTAGAAGAACACTCACCACCATTTTCGGTGCTGACATGGCTTGAGAAGAAATATTTCAACTCAAAAATACCCCGTGGGGTATGCATATATTTTTGCGTTGTTACCCGTGAAATCGTCGATTCATGCATTTCGACCATTTCAGCAACATCATTTAGCACCATCGGCTTCATTGCCTCAGGGCCATGCTCAAAGAAAGCTTGTTGTTGTTGAACGATACAGTTGGTCACCTTTAATAGCGTATCGTTACGGCTTTCTAAGCTTTTAATAAACCACTTTGCTTCTTGTAAGTGAGAGCGAATAAATTGGCTGTCGCTACTTGATTTAACAGAGCGAGACATAGCTGCATATTGGCTGTTCACTCTAATCTTTGGCATACAATCTGGGTTTAACTCGACTACCCAGCGGCCTTTCACTTTTTTCACTGATACATCAGGTATAACGTACTCAGATTCTTCGCGTACTATGCTATCCGCAGGCTTAGGATTTAAGCTGTGGATGAGCGTCATCACTTCTTTAAGCTCGTTTTCTTTAAGCTTAGTCTTTTTCATCAAAGTTCGATAGTCGCGACTCGCTAATAATTCGATATGCTCAGATAAAACCATTTTAGTTTCAGCTAAATATGGCGTATCGGCATCGAATTGGCGTAGCTGAATGCACAGACATTCTTGTAAACTGCGCGCGCCAATACCCACAGGATCAAATAACTGAATTCTTTTTAAGACCGCTTCGACTTCATCAAGTTCGATTTCTTCTTCATCGTTATTTTGATTAAAGCTTTCGACGATATCTTCACAGCTTACCGTTAAAATACCTGAATCATCGATAGCTTCTACAATTGCCACAGCAATCGCTTCATCAGTAGGGCTAAATGGCGTGAGCTGTAATTGCCACATTAGGTATTCGTGAAGGGTTTCGGTTGATGCACCTTGATAGATAGATTCATCTTCAGGCATTGGCCCTGACGATGTTGAAGGGGCGGCACTCATGTACTCATCCCAAGTAACATCCATGGCTAAGTCATCGCTTACGGTGTCTTTATTGAGAGCATCACTACTTTCTTGCTCGTACTCGCTAGGTGCTTCTTCGGCAGACGCGCTGACTTGCACATCGTCAGACTCCGCTTTTTGCTCATTCTTGCCGGTGCTTTCTTCATTGTAATCCGCTTCTTCCACTTCAAGTAGGGGATTACTATCAAGCGCTTCTTGAATTTCTTGCTGGAGATCCAATGTACTGAGCTGCAACAAACGAATCGCTTGTTGCAGTTGTGGAGTCATTGTAAGTTGCTGGCCCATGCGCAGCTGTAATGATTGCCTCATGTATCCCTAACAATCCTTTTTAAGTTATCGATAACTGTAAAAACACAGTTATCGATTTATTGTCATTGTTATAAGTCTAGCAGATGCTCTAGTCGCTGGCGTAATGGTTACAGCCTGAATTGCTCGCCTAGATATACATCGCGTACAGTTTGGTCTGCTAATACGTGCTCAGGTGTGCCTGATGCAATTAGCTCCCCATGAGAAACAATGTAGGCTTTTTCACAAACATCAAGGGTTTCTCGAACATTATGGTCAGTAATTAGTACACCGATACCACGATTTTTTAGGTGCTCAATAATTTTCTTTATATCTAACACTGAAATTGGATCAACACCAGCAAAAGGCTCATCTAAAAGGATAAATTTAGGATTAGCGGCTAATGCGCGAGCAATTTCTACACGGCGTCGCTCACCACCTGACAGCGCCATACCTTGGCTGTCACGAATGTGTTGAATACTAAATTCATCGAGTAAGCTATTAAGTGTTTCTTCGCGACCTGCTTTGTTTAGATCTTTACGGGTTTCTAAAATAGCCATCAAGTTTTGGTAAACCGTTAACTTTCGAAAAATTGACGATTCTTGTGGCAGATAGCCGATACCTAAGCGGGCACGATTGTGCATTGGCAAAAGGGTAATATCGTTATCATCAATGCTGATTTTACCTTTGTCGCTAGGTACTAAGCCTACAATCATATAGAAGGTGGTGGTTTTACCTGCACCATTTGGGCCAAGCAAGCCAACAATGCTGCCCGCTTCAACTTCAAGGCCGACATTTTTAACCACTTGGCGGCCTTTGTAGCTTTTAGCTAAAAGCTCTGCTTTTAATGTGCTCATGGTTGGCCTTTATTATCTTTTTTATTTTCAACAGGCACTAAAATAGTGTGTACACGATCTGTTGAGTTTTCGTCTTTTTCAGCACTGATCAGCTGCTGTGCCATATCATAGGTAATGCTTTTTGCTGTTACTTTTTGACCTGCTTGAGTAACTTCAGCTTCACCATTTAAGGTTAAGAAGCGTTTTGCAACATCATAACTAACTTCTTCGGCGCTGGCGCTCATCACGGTGCCATCAGTTTGCTTTTCTTCGAAGTAAGCAGGCTTACCTGTGGCAATAATTAACTCTACTGTACCTTCGGTGTCACCGCCGTGTGCTTCAAGGCGTTCAGCGGTAATACGACGATTACCATGCACGATCTCTACGTTACCTTCGAATATGCCAACGCCATCTTTTAGTTTACCTATTTGGCGATCTGAGCTAATGCTAATCTGAGCGCCTGTTTGTTCGGCAGCTGCGCCCGAAAAGGCAATCAATAAGCTTGGGATCAGGAGTAATTTCTTCAGTTTATTGGTCATAGTATATGGTTCGTGTATGGTTAGTTAACTCAACAATTTCGGTTTTTAAATCGGCTTTTAAGCCTTTACCGGTAATCTTTAAATTCGGTCCTGTTAGTGTCACAGGTTGCTTAGAAAACATGGTCATTTTATCAATATCGACATTAATGTTTTCTGCTTTTATATCTTCAATCATGCCGTTGTGGGTTAAGTTTTTAGCAACTACATCCCCTTCAAAAATCAGCTGATCGTTTTCATACAATGTGGCTTCTTTGGCTTTTACTTGCCAAACCTGCTGGTCGCCATAAATAGTAAAAATAGGTTGCTCAAAA
Organism: Pseudoalteromonas shioyasakiensis; assembly: GCF_022398475.1. GTDB lineage: Bacteria > Pseudomonadota > Gammaproteobacteria > Enterobacterales > Alteromonadaceae > Pseudoalteromonas. Next base: position 16,547 of record NZ_JAKEVM010000001.1, read on the forward strand.
AAGGTAAACCCTAATTGTTGATACAACTCCATTTTAGCAGCAGCCACTTTATGACTAATTTTGCCTTGCTCATCATACGCTGTTTGCTTTAACGCCACAGCAGTGTAATCAGGTGTTGCGATGATCTCGTCTTCACTAGTTATTGTGTCTGTTGATTGGTTAAAGTACGGGTACCATAACCACACCATGCAACAAACAAAAACAATACTCAGTAAAATACGGGCTATATTCATGCGCTGGTTCCATCGCTAGTTAACGGCTTACCGTTTTCTAACATCAGTAAATCAGTTAATTCACGCACAGCTCCAAAGCCACCTGGTAATAATGTGGTGTAATGAGCCAGCTTTTTAATCAGTGGGTGTGCGTCGTTTACAGCAACAGCAAACCCTACTTTTTCCATTACTGGTAAGTCTGGACCATCATCACCAATATAGGCAATTTGTTCATCAGTCAGCCCCAGTTTATCTTTTAACTCTTGATAAGCAATCAGCTTATCTTCTTGTCCCTGATAAATGTGCTGAACTGTTAGGCTAGTCATTCGCTGCTGAACTATTTGTGAATGGCGGCCAGTAATCACTGCCACTTCAAAGCCACTATTAATGAGCGCTTTAATACCAAAGCCATCTTTAGTATTAAATGCTTTAAGCTCTTCGCCATCATTACCTAAATAAATTCGGCCATCAGAAAAAACACCATCTATATCACAGATTAGCAATTTTACTTTTTGTGCGCGCTGACTCACATCAGGGCTAAGAGGCTGGTATAGCTCGGCGAATGTCATTGCTTAGAGAACTCCTGCTTTTAATAGGTCTTGCATATTAAGGGCACCAATTGGCGTATTACTTTGATCTACCACAATTAAACCATTGATACGTTTACGTTCCATAATGTTTAAAGCTTCGGCTGCAAGCATGTCAGGGCGAGCAGTTGTACATGAACGGGTCATCACTTGGCTAATTGCAGTGCTATGGATATCGATGCGCTGTTCTAAAATACGGCGTAAGTCACCATCAGTGAATAATCCGACTAACTTTTTGTCTGCTCCGATTACAGCGGTCATACCAAGGCCTTTGGCTGACATTTCGATTAGTGCGTCTTTAATGCTTTGGGTTTCGCTAACGATTGGTGTGGCGTCGCCTGCGTGCATCACATCATCTAATGTAAGCAATAAACGTTTACCTAAGCTGCCACCCGGGTGTGAAAGCGCAAAGTCATCGGCTGTGAAACCACGGGTTTCAAGTAATGCAACCGCCATTGCATCGCCCATAACCAAGGTTGCAGTAGTACTTGCAGTTGGCGCAAGGCCTAACGGACATGCCTCTTGGCTTACTTTAATGCACACATGAACATCAGACAGTTTTGCCATGGTTGAGTCTGGGTTGCCTGTTAGTGAAATCATCTTTGCGCCAATGCGCTTAATAACAGGGATAATGCTGAGTACTTCGCTGGTCTCACCTGAGTTCGAAATACACATCACCACATCATCACGGGTGATCATGCCTAAATCACCGTGGCTTGCTTCGCCAGGGTGAACAAAAAATGCAGGTGTGCCAGTACTTGCAAGGGTCGCCGCAATTTTATTACCAACGTGGCCTGACTTGCCCATACCAATCACAATAATACGACCTGTACATTGGAACATTAATTGGCAAGCGCTATCGAAATCTTGATTTATATATTGCTCAATTTCTTGTAAAGCTTGTGCTTCAATTTCGAGTACGCGCTTACCCTGCGCGATAAAGCTAGGTTGTGTCATTAATTATCCTACTTGGCTGAAAATATAGCCCTGATATGCAATAAATGCGACTAACAAGAAGCCACCTTCTACTCTATTGATACGACGAGCACCTTTAAAGTTCAATGACATGGCAATCAACACAATCGTTGCTGCAATCATGATAAGTGCATCGCGGTTTGCCGCAGAAGGGTCAATAATTGACGGATTGATAATACCTGCAAGTGGTAATACGGCGAGTAAATTGAAAATGTTTGAGCCAACGATATTCCCGAGCGCTAAATCGTCTTCGTTCTTTAATACCCCAGCAATACAGGCTGCCAGCTCTGGTAGGCTGGTACCAATAGCAATTATGGTTAAACCTATTACAAGGTCTGATAGACCAAAATATTTCGCAATATCAACGGCTGATTCAACTAAAAAGTGTGAACTAATTGGTAATAAAATCATGCCGATGACTAACCAAAATACGGCAGATTTGGTACTGACATCATTCGGAACATCTTCACATGCTTCGCTGACGAATGGGTCATCTTGGTTTTTAGCACGCAGAGAAACAATAACTAAACCACCAATAAACACAGCAAAAGCAATCATCAAGGCAATGCCTTCAGCGAACGAAAAATAGTTATCTGAGAACACATACCAAGCGGCTACTGAGATTAACAGTACCAGTGGCATTTCGCGTTTAAGTGTCATTGAAGATACTGAAAGAGGGCGTAGTAAAGCTGTGACACCAAGTACAAGTAAGATGTTAGTAATGTTAGAGCCGACCGCATTACCTACCGCAGTATCTGTTTTATCAGCAAGTGCTGCCGATGCAGATACCATCATTTCAGGGGCTGATGAGCCCATAGCAACAACGGTTAAACCAATGATTAGGGTGGGGATCCCCATATTTTTTGCGAGTGCAGCCGCCCCATAAACAAACCGATCGGCACTCCAAACGAGTGCAGCAAAACCAATAATTAAAATGACAAAAGAAGTCACCATTGTGATACGCCAACATTACTTATACAGATGACTGCAAATAGTAACAAAAGCGAACCTGAAAGTATAAGTAAAAGAATGGGCTGGCGAGCATAAAGCGTGCTTAGCAAGGAAACTAAATTTCAGGTGTCGTTAAGCTCTTTGCAGCTAGCTTTAGAATTTATTGATAGAAAATATTACAAAATTTTACGATTTGTTTTTTCCATCTTGACTAAAAAACCCTTAAAATGGCAAAACTAGTGAAAAACGTTATGGAGAGCGACTTGTCGCAATCAATAGTAGAAATCAAGGATGTAACCTTTTCACGGGGCGATAGAATCATATATAAAAATATGAGTTTTAACATTCCGAAAGGCAAGATTACCGCTATCATGGGACCAAGCGGCATTGGTAAAACCACCATGTTACGCTTAATTGGCGGTCAGCTTAAGCCTGATTCTGGTGACATTTTATTTGAAGGCAACAGCATTCCTGGCATGACTCGCAAGGAACTTTATGCTGCCCGCACCAAAATGAGTATGCTGTTTCAAAGTGGCGCTTTATTTACCGATATGTCAGTGTTTGACAATATCGCCTTTCCTTTGCGCGAGCATACTCAACTCAGCGAAGATTTAATTCGTCTTGTCGTTTTAATGAAATTACAAGCTGTCGGTTTACGTGGTGCGCAAGACTTAATGCCGTCTGAGCTTTCTGGTGGTATGGCTCGCCGTGCTGCTTTAGCGCGTTCAATTGCTCTTGATCCAGAGCTTATTATGTACGATGAACCATTTGCTGGCCAAGACCCTATCTCTATGGGTGTGTTAGTTAAGCTAATAAAATCACTGAATGAGGTGCTAGGTTTATCATCACTTATTGTGACCCATGATGTAACAGAGGTGATGAGCATTGCTGATCACGTGATCATCATTGCTGATCAAGGGGTGATAGGCGAAGGTTCACCAGAGCAAATGCAAAACCATGAATCTGAGCTTGTGCAACAGTTCTTAAATGGTTTATCGGATGGTCCTGTACCATTCCATTTCCCAGCTCCTGCGTATGATGATGAATTACTAGGAGTGCATAATGCTTGATCTATTCCAGAAGTTAGGTCACAAAACATTAGGGCGCTTTGCCGCGCTTGGTCGTTCAACTCAGATGCTGTTTGGTGCACTCGTTAATGTGCCGAACTTCAAAAAAGGCACGCCTTTACTTGTTCGCCAATTATATATGGTGGGCTCGCAATCTCTTTTAATCATTATGGTGTCAGGCTTATTCATCGGTATGGTGCTCGCCCTGCAGGGTTACACCGTATTAGTAGGCTATGGTGCTGAAGATAGCTTAGGGCCTTTAGTGGCATTGAGCTTATTACGGGAGTTAGGCCCTGTAGTAACTGCGTTACTGTTTGCAGGCCGCGCCGGCAGTGCACTTACTGCTGAAATTGGTTTAATGAAAGCAACCGAGCAATTATCAAGTTTAGAAATGATGGCGATTGATCCACTTAAACGCATTATTGCACCGCGTTTTTGGGCTGGTTTTATCAGTATGCCATTACTTGCATTAATATTTTCTGCGGTTGCTATTATCGGCGCTCATTTAGTGGGTGTTGATTGGCTTGGTGTTGATTCAGGAAGCTTCTGGTCAATCATGCAAGCGCAAGTGTCGTTTCAACAAGATATTGTGAACGGCATGATTAAGAGTTTTGTATTCGCCATGATTGTGACCTGGATTGCACTTTACAAAGGCTATGACTGTGTTCCTACATCTGAGGGGATCAGTAAAGCGACAACAGAAACCGTTGTGCACTCGTCATTGGCAGTATTAGGTTTTGACTTTATTTTAACAGCGGTAATGTTTACCAGCTAATTAGGGTATAAAGATGAATTCACGGAAATTAGAAATATTAGTTGGCTTTTTTGTAGCCCTTGGTATCGCTGCATTTGCATTATTAGCATTTAAAGTTGCGAATGCCGGCATTAGTGGTAGTGGTGAGACTTACCAACTGAACGCAAAGTTTGAAAACATTGGTTCTTTAAAAGCACGTGCGCCGATTAAAGTAGGTGGTGTAGTTGTTGGCCGAGTTGAATCAATCTTTATTCACCCAAAAGAGTTTGTGCCTGTGGTAAATATGGCGATTGATGCAAATTACTTATGTAAGTTTTCAGACACAACATCAATCTCTATTTTGACATCAGGTATTTTAGGTGAGCAGTACTTAGGCATTAACCCTGTTATTGCCCCTGAATCTGCTGAGCAACGCTGTATGGGTGAAGATGTAACAGCAAGTGAGCATGATACAGATCTAGATGATCTATTTGGTGTTGAAAGCAAAGCGCTTGCAGATGGTGACTACATTACTGATACAAAATCAGCGCTTGTTTTAGAAGAGTTAATCGGTCAGTTCTTATTCAACCAGGGTGGTGAATAATTATGTTTAAGAAGTTTTTATTATGTATTGCTGTGCTGTTTAGCCTAAACGCACAAGCCGCTGAACCTAAGGTTGATTTAAAAGACCCGTACAAAATGGTTCGTACAGTGTCAGATAATACTTTTGCACGTATTACCAAAGACCAACCTCTTATCGCGAAAGACAAAGAGCATCTTCGCGTTATTGTAGAAGAAGAGCTAATGCCTTACATTGACTACAAGTATGCTGCACTGCGCGTACTAGGTAATCACGTGTCAAAGGTGCGTGCTATCGAAGATAAAGAGGAAAAAGCGAAAGCGATTAAAGAGTTACAACGCTTCATTGAGGTTTTTCAAAAGTATTTAATTGCTACTTACGCAGGTGTGTTTACTCAATACACTAATCAAAGCGTTGAGTTTGCTCCGCCTCAGCCTTTCAAAGGCCAAGATGTGGTGGTTGTTAAAACTAAGATTGTTGAAGCCGGTAAACCTGATATCAGAATCGACTTTAAAGTACGTGAAGACCGCAGTGGTGACTGGGGCGCGTACGATATGATCGCAGAAGGTATTAGTTTGCTTGATGCTAAACAAAGTGAATTACAAGGTATTTTACGCCAACATGGTCTAGATTATGTAAGTGACTTACTAGAGCAGAAGAGCCAACTGCCAGTGCAATTTAGAGGTGATGGTGGCGATGAGTAAAGTCGAGATTACTCAACTTGAAGATAACCAGTTTCGAGTCAGTGGCGAACTGACTCGAAATTCAATTGGCCGTGAACGCCTTCTGAACGCCAAGCCAGATTCTAGCCATAAAACATGGTATTTTGACCTTTCTGGGCTATCTAGGGTTGACACAGCGGGCTTAGCTTGGTTAATTCACTCTTTCGCAGAATTAAAGCAGCAAGGTATTCACCTTGAACTGCAAAATAGCCCTGAACAATTGCAAAATTTAATGCAATTGGGTCAGGTCACAAACTTATTTGAGTGAGATTTATGGAAACAAGCCAAGTCGAAACGTTATTACGCGACGAACTAAAACTAGATGAAGTGATTGTTAAAGCAAATGGTAGCCACTACGAAGTGATTGCTGTTGGTGAGTGTTTTGATGGTTTATCTCGCGTGAAGAAGCAACAGTTGGTTTATGCTCCGTTAATGTCAACAATCTCAGACGGTACAATCCACGCTGTATCTATTAAAGCGTTCACACCGACTGAATGGAAACGCGAACAAAAATTTATTTTACCTCAATAGTCGCAGGGCCTCCTAATGGATCAATTTGTTATTCAAGGTGGCACCTCGCTGGCAGGTGAAGTCACTATTTCTGGCGCTAAAAATGCCGCTCTTCCAATTCTTTTTGCTGCGCTTTTAGGGCAGGGCAAAAGTACCTTTAGTAATGTTCCTCGTTTACGCGATATTGGCACCACAGAAGCCTTGTTAAAAACACTGGGTGCAAATGTAGAGTGGCAGCAAGACAAGCTAATCATTGATGGTGCGACGGTTGATAAAACGCTTGCACCGTACGATCTGGTAAAGCAAATGCGTGCCTCAGTACTTGCATTAGGTCCTTTAGTTGCCCGTTTTGGTGAAGCGCAAGTATCACTGCCTGGTGGTTGTGCAATTGGTGCTCGCCCAGTTGATATCCATATTCAAGGTCTTGAGCGCATGGGCGCTATCATCAAGGTTGAAAATGGTTACATCAACGCAAAGGTTGATGGTCGCTTAAAAGGCGCTGAAATCTTTATGGAGATGGTCAGTGTTGGCGCAACAGAAAACTTACTGATGGCAGCAACGCTGGCTGACGGTAAAACAGTACTTGAAAATGCAGCTCGCGAACCTGAAATTACCGATCTTGCTAATTGCTTAATTGCGATGGGTGCGAAGATCAGCGGTGCAGGCACTAGCCGTATCGAAATTGAAGGGGTTGAGTCACTATCGGGTTGTGAGTACAGCATTCTTCCTGATCGCATTGAAACAGGCACTTTCTTGGTTGCGGCGGCAATGGCTGGCGGTGAAGTGCTTTGTAAAAATACAGACCACCATAGTCTTGATCCTGTGATTGAAAAGTTGCGTGCTACCAATGCCTTGGTTGAAGTCACTGATAACAGCATTTACCTTGATATGCGTGGCCGCGAACTAAAAGCGGTTAATATTAAGACTATGCCACACCCGGGTTTCCCTACCGATATGCAAGCGCAATTTACAGCTTTAAATGTGGTAGCGAAGGGCAGTGCAACCATCACAGAAACGATTTTCGAAAACCGTTTTATGCACGTGCCTGAGTTACAGCGTATGGGCGCAAACATTCGCTTAGAAGGTAATACAGCAATTTGTGGGGATACCGAAAGCTTATCGGGCGCACAGGTAATGGCAACTGATTTACGTGCCTCGGCAAGTCTGATTCTTACTGGCATCGTTGCTCAAGGTGAGACTATTGTTGACCGCATCTATCACGTAGATCGTGGTTATCAACGCATTGAAGATAAGTTGAGTGCTCTAGGTGCCAATATCAAGCGTCGTTCAAGCTAATCGCTAAGACTTATATAAAAGGCCTAACATCAGTTAGGCCTTTTTTATATCTGTGTTGTTTCAGTAACTACTGCTCGTCTTCGAGTTCAGCAACAGTTACCATCACTTTTAAGACTTTACCATCGCGGTAAATCTCAAATTCAAGCTCTTTACCTGGTTCTGTATTCGCAAGTTTCTCGAGCACTTGTTGTGGGTTGGCTACAGGAATACCGCCAATTTTGATTACAATGTCAGTTTCTCTGATGCCTGCTTTCCAAGCTGGGCCAAATGGATCAAGTTGAGAAATACGCATGCCTGCAACAGGTGTAAAGCTATCGCTTACATCTTTGCCCGTGCTATCAATACCTGTGCCACTGAAGCCTAAATAGCCACGAACGACACGACCATGTTTGATTAGCTTATCCATCACATCTTTGGCAATCGAGTAAGGTACCGCAAAAAAGATACCCTGAATATCGAGATTTTCATGAGTTTTAAATTGTGCCGAGGTAATACCGACTAAGTCACCTCGTGAATTGACTAACGCGCCACCTGAGTTACCTACGTTAATCGCAGCATCCATCTGTAACAGGCTGCTGTAAGGGCTATCGATTAAGTTTTGTTTACCCGTCGCACTGATTATACCTTGGGTAATGGTTTGGCCTAAGTTAAGCGGGTTTCCAATCGCTAAAACAACATCACCAACACGTGGCTTAAATTTATCATTTACTGGAATTTTTGGTAAATGCTCAGCGCTGATCTTTAATAGCGCTAAATCTGTTTGAGTATCAAAACCAATCACTTGTACATCATAAAAGCGACGGCCATCAGCCAGCGTGACGATAATGAGATCGGCATTTTTAATTACATGGTAGTTAGTCAGAATATAGCCGTCTTGGGTCATGATCACACCAGAGCCAAGAGCTTGAACGGTGTTTTGGCGTTTATAGCGCGGTTGATTGGAAATGCTTTCTGAAAAAATAGTAACAACCGACGGTGCTGCTTTTTGCACTGCATCAGCAAAGCTCATGTGCTCTGATGATATCGCCGCAGGTAAATTCATATCTGGTAACAGTGTGGTACGAAGGCTTGGGCTAAATAACACCACTAAAAAGGCAATGCCTAAACCGGTGAAAAGCGGAGGAAGGATAAATTTAAAAAGTTTTAGCACAGTATTCTTATTATCAGTGAGCAATCCCTTAATGATGGCACAAAAAAAATAACAGCGGCAAGCACCGCTGTTATTTTTTCATGATTTATCAACTAGGTTTACTGGATCAGTACGAAAATAAGCTCTCTACCGCGCTTAACACCTAGTACGATGTTACCTTTGGTATTTTCGATGATCTTATTCATGTCGCGAATTGTTTCAACGCGTTGACGGTTAACTTGCATGATCACGTCACCTTCTTCAAGGCCAACGCGAGCAGCAGGAGAACGTGCTTGCACGCCGGTTACTTCAACACCTTTACCATCACTCTTCTGAGTGTTTTCTAATGTTGCACCTTGGAAAGCTGGGTGTGTCTCTTCGCCTGCGGCAGTTGTGGCTGATGCACCATCGAGCGTGACATTAACAGTTTTAACTTTGCCATCTCGGTAAATGCCCAGTTTTACTTTTTTGCCCTCACCAAGTGTAGCAATTTTACTGCGTAGTTCATGGAAGCCACTAATTTCGGTGCCATCAACGCTAATAATTACATCACCGGCTTTGATACCCGCTTTACTTGCTGCGGTATCATCCATTACTTGCATAACGTAAGCGCCTTGCTTCACGTCGAGTTGTTGTGCTTTAGCAAGGCCTGCATCAAGTGGGCGACCCGAAATACCTAGCGAACCGCGACGTACTTCGCCGTGTTCGATAATTTGGTCAACAAGGTTTTTCATCATAGTAGATGGAATTGCAAAGCCAATGCCCACGTTACCGCCAGATGCACCTAAGATAGCGGTGTTGATACCAATCAGCTCACCATTAAGGTTAACTAACGCGCCGCCTGAGTTACCTTGGTTGATAGCTGCATCGGTTTGAATAAAGTCTTCATAACCTTCTATATTTAAACCGCTACGGCCAAGGGCACTGACGATACCTGATGTTACTGTGTGACTTAAACCAAATGGATTACCAATGGCAACAGCAAAATCACCTACACGTAACTGATCCGAATCGGCAATTTTAAGCGCGGTTAAGTCCTCTGCATCAATTTGCAATAAGGCAATATCTGATTCTTTGTCGCTACCGATTTTAGTTGCTTCATATTCGCGACCATCTTCTAAGGTCACCACCATTTTTTCGGCATCTTCGATAACATGGTTATTGGTTACCACGTAACCTTCGTCTGCATCAATGATCACACCTGAGCCTAGGCCACTAAATTCACGCTTTTGACTGCCACCACGAGGAACACCAAAAAAGTCATCAAAAGGAGTCGCACGGCGGCGAACTTCTTTAGAGCCTGACACTTGAATACTCACCACTCCCGGTGTGATCTGTTCAAGCATAGGTGCTAGGGTTGGCAATTGTTGACCATTTACAGCAACAGGAAGTTTTGCCATTGAAATTGCAGGACTTAATAATAAGCTAGAAGATAAAATAGCAGCACTGATAACAGATAATTTCATTTTCATAGTCTGGGTTTACTCCACTTCAGAGATAAAGCAAAAACTAAAAAGGGCTGCATAAGCAGCCCTTTTCTTGGTTTAGATATAAAGCTGTTATATCTAAAGACTATGGGGTCAAAAAAAAGTTCATCAAGAGGCTTTAGAATGTTCTGAAACTTTCTCTGAGCCAGTGAACAAGCCCGTTTCACCAACAACATAGTCAGCAGGCTGAGCTTCGGCACTTGAACGATCGCCTCTGCGGTCTTGTAATGAGTTTTGTAATTGCTCAGTCGTTTCTTTAGAAAAGAACGGCTCATTTGGATGCTGTTTTTTATCAGCAAGTAGTAGTTTATTTGTTTCTTCTACATGGTTCAGTAGCTGGTCGTAGTTATCTTTCATTTTAGATACTAGCTTACCTGTGCTCGCTAGATGATCAGCTACATCTTGACGATATTGTTCAAGCGCATTGTTAGCTTGCTCGACTTGTTGTTCTAGTTCGTCTTGCTTAAATTGTTTTTTGGTTACAAAAGCACCAATGAAGAATGCTGAAATTGCAACGATGATTAGAATACCTATCCAGGTAATTGTGCCCATAAATCTACCCCTTTGGGAAAAAATAACAAAAACAAATGCTTTAAAAGCATTTATAGTCCAATCATTATTAAAATATGCTTAATTTGATTGTGAAATCATACTGCGGGCTAATATACCCTGAGATACGATGCGTGTTAATATACTGTGCAAATTTAACTGTGTTTTATTGTAACGACCTATGACTCCTTGGCAGAAATACCAACAAGATTTACAACGTGAAGACTTTGTACATGATGCAGCGCAAGAAAATGCAGTGCGCCATTTGCAAAGACTCTATGATGACCTAACGGCAGACAAACCGGCCGCGAAGGGGTGGTTTGCCAAACTATTCTCTAAAGATAGCACGCCAAGTATAAAAGGGCTGTATTTTTGGGGTGGAGTAGGTAGAGGTAAGACCTATTTAGTTGATACTTTCTACGAAGCTTTACCTACTGATCGTAAGATGCGTGTGCACTTTCACCGTTTTATGCATCGCGTGCATGATGAGCTGAAAAAGTTAAAAAATACCAGTAATCCATTAAATGTGGTTGCAGATATCTTTAAATCAGAAACAGACATTATCTGTTTCGATGAATTTTTTGTGCAAGATATCACTGATGCAATGCTACTAGGTGGTTTGATGGAAGCATTATTTGAACGCGGTATTGTGCTGGTTGCGACATCAAACATCGTGCCTGATGAGCTATATCGAAACGGTTTACAACGTGCGCGTTTCTTACCAGCAATAGAACTGGTAAAAGCCAATACCGAAATTGTTAATGTTGATTCGGGGGTTGATTATCGCTTACGTACCCTTGAGCAAGCCGAAATTTTCCATAGTCCGCTTGATAAGCAAGCTGATGATAATTTATTTGAATACTTCGATAAGTTGTCACCTGAGCCGGGTGTGCTCGATAAAGAAATTGAAATTGAAGGGCGGATGATCAAAACCCGTAAAGTGTCTGACTGTATTGCTATGTTTGAGTTTAGTGAACTATGTGAAACAGCCCGCAGCCAAGTTGATTACATGGAAATAAGCCGACTTTATAACACGGTGATTTTGTCTAACGTAAAATCATTAGGCCAAGCCAATGATGATGCCGCACGTCGTTTTATCGCGTTAGTGGATGAATTCTACGAGCGTCATGTAACGCTGATTATTTCTGCTGAAAAGCCAATAACCGAGCTATATAGCGAAGGTAACTTAAATTTTGAATTTAAGCGTTGTATTAGCCGACTACAAGAAATGCAATCGCTAGAGTATTTAGCAAAAGAGCATCTAGCGTAGTAGAGCTGTCAGCCTTCAGCCGTCAGTTTTTAGCTGATCGAGATAGTGGTTTAGTTTTTATGTTTTTAACCACAATAGCTTTACATTTATTTCTCTGGTTTTATGTTTTTGATAGCTGATAGCTGATAGCTGATAGCTGATAGCTGATAGCTGATAGCTGATAGCTGATAGCTGATAGCTGATAGCTGATAGCTGATAGCTGATAGCTGATTTTCTCGAATAAAAAACAACCATCATATAGCAATGTGGTTCAAGTGCTGGTATACTCCCGCGTCTGCCACGTTGCGTTCTATTGCCAGATATTAGTTTAGCCTCTAATTGATGGCTCAAAGTCTTAAACTCGAAGGGGTTAAAGCATTCAACTTAGAGCGGTAATTAATAATAATTACCTGTGGTTTTAATTAAAAAACATTGGATTTTAATAAATGAAAACGTTTGTTGCTAAGCCAGAAACAGTAAAACGTGACTGGTACGTAGTTGACGCTGAAGGTAAAACTTTAGGTCGCATCGCTACTGAAATCGCTCGTCGCCTACGCGGTAAGCATAAAGCTGAATACACTCCTCACGTAGATACTGGTGATTACATCATCGTTATCAACGCTGAGAAAGTTACTGTTACTGGTAATAAAGCAAAAGACAAAATGTACTACGCTCATACTGGTTTCCCAGGTGGTCTTAAGTCTACTACTTTCGACAAGCTTCAAGCTGCAAAGCCTGAAATGATCATCGAAAAAGCTGTTAAAGGCATGTTGCCACGTGGTCCTTTAGGCCGCGCAATGTACCGTAAACTTAAAGTTTACTCAGGTACTGAGCACAACCATGCTGCACAACAGCCTCAGGTTCTAGACATTTAAGGAGCACTATCATGGCAAATCAATACTACGGTACAGGTCGTCGTAAAAGTTCAAGTGCTCGCGTATTCTTACGCCCAGGCACTGGTAACATCGTAATCAACAAGCGCTCTCTAGAAGAGTACTTCGGTCGTGAGACTGCTCGCATGGTTGTTCGTCAAGCATTAGAGCACGTAGAAATGACTGAAAAGTTTGACCTACACATCACTGTTTCAGGTGGTGGTACTACTGGTCAAGCTGGTGCTATCCGTCACGGTATCACTCGTGCACTTATGGAGTTTGACGAGTCTCTACGTCCTACACTTCGTAAAGCAGGTTTCGTTACACGTGATGCACGTAAAGTTGAGCGTAAGAAAGTGGGTCTTAAGAAAGCACGTAAGCGTCCACAATTCTCAAAACGTTAATATTTACGTTTATCAGAATACCAAAAACCCAGCTTCGGCTGGGTTTTTTGTTTTTCAGAGCTGTCAGCTTTAAGCCGTCAGTTTTTAGCTGAACGAGAGAGGGCTCACTGCTTGAATGAACAAGTTCTTGCCAAGGCTTAATATTCCCATATACTTCTCGCATCTCGCATCTCGCATCTAGCTGAAGCGCAAAACCCTACCTTTTTTCGTTCGATATTTGACCACTGATAATAATTAGTACGTATTACAGTAAAAAAACTTCAAGATTTAGCAAAATTAGCTTAAATCCATCAGTTAATTGATGAAATTTTTTGCTACAATTGGGGGGCAAGTAATGTGAGTGAGTTCAACAACAGCTAATGCAGAATTCTGTTTCCTCTTAGTGAGGTTGATCTTGGTCAGTATATTGTTTTTTTATATGCGTTATCATAACCAGCGGCTTCATACTCGAGCTAACCTAAATTAATAATTCATTAAATAGGGTTTATTCGAGCATGAGACTGTGAATAACCTTGTTTTAATCAAGGGTTTTAATTATGATCGCGTCTATTTTGAAATTTCTAAAAATTAACCTGCTGTAACTGATGTTCTCAATATGGCAAGTGTTGGGAATCATAGTGGAGATAAGTGGATGAGCAATGCGCCTGTAGACAATGGCCGACGTCGCTTTTTAACCATAGCTACCTCTGTTGTTGGTGGTGTTGGTGCGGCTGGGGCTGCTGTTCCTTTTATTGCGTCTTGGAATCCAAGTGAGCGAGCTAAATCTGCGGGTGCGCCTGTAGAAGTAGATATCAGCAAGCTTGAGCCAGGACAATTAATACGTGTTGAGTGGCGAGGAAAACCTGTTTGGGTTATTAATCGTACACCAAGAATGCTTGAACAGATGAAAGAACATGAAGGTCAACTTCGTGATCCTGCGTCTGAAGAGCCTCAACAACCTGAATCATCAACCAATGAATATCGTTCGCAACGTCCTGAAATTTTCGTTGCTGTTGGTATTTGTACGCACTTAGGTTGTTCTCCTAGCTTCCTACAAGGTGGCTTTGGTGAGAAAGTAGAGGGCACAGACGACGGTTTCTTCTGTCCGTGTCACGGTTCTAAATTTGATATGGCTGGTCGTGTATTCCAATCTGTACCTGCACCATTAAATCTAGAAATTCCTCCGTATACCTTCCTTGATGACACGACTATTCTAGTCGGTGAAGAAAAAGGAGTGGCGTAATGTTTGGTAAAATTATTGGTTGGATCGACGATCGTATTCCAATGACACGTGTTTGGAACATGCATATTGCACAGTATCCAGCACCAAAAAACTTTAACTTCTGGTACTTCTTTGGCTCTTTAGCCATGTTAGTACTTGTTAACCAAATCGTAACTGGTATCTGGTTAACAATGAACTTCGTACCATCTGCTGAAGGTGCTTTCGCATCGGTAGAATACATCATGCGTGATGTTGAATACGGTTGGTTACTTCGTTACCTTCACTCAACAGGTGCATCAGCGTTCTTTATCGTTGTATACCTGCACATGTTCCGTGGCATGATCTACGGTTCTTACCAAAAACCACGTGAATTACTGTGGTTATTCGGTATGTTCATCTTCTTAGCGCTTATGGCAGAAGCTTTCATGGGTTACTTACTACCTTGGGGACAAATGTCTTTCTGGGGTGCACAGGTAATCATTTCACTATTCGGTGCGATTCCGGTTATTGGTGATGACTTAACGCTTTGGATCCGTGGTGACTACGTAATTTCTGGTGCTACGCTTAACCGCTTCTTTGCACTACACGTAATTGCATTACCTTTAGTAATCGTTATCTTAGTATTCTTACACATTGTTGCACTACACGAAGTGGGTTCAAACAACCCTGATGGTGTTGAAATTAAGCGTAAGAAAGGCACTGTAGCTGAAGAAGATAAGCCTAAATTCAAATTCCACGAGTATTACACCAACAAGAAAGACATTGTTGATGCAATCCCGTTCCACCCTTACTACACAGTAAAAGATATTGTGGGTGTGGTTGGTTTCTTAATCTTATTCTGTTGGGTTGTATTCTTTATGCCTGCGATGAATGGTTTCTTCCTAGAAGCGCCAAACTTCGAAGCAGCTAACCCGCTGAAAACACCAGAGCACATTTTCCCAGTTTGGTACTTTACGCCATTCTACGCAATCCTACGTGCAATCCCTAACAAGTTAATGGGTGTTGTGGCGATGGGTGCATCTATCGTAGTGCTTGCGTTACTACCTTGGATTGACCGTGGTTCGGTTCGCTCTATTCGTTATCGTTGTGGTTTACACAAGTTAAACATCGCACAATTCGTGGTAACTTTCGTTATCTTGGGTTGGGTTGGTGCTACACCACAAACTGATTTCAAAACGCTGTTATCACAAATCACGACTGTGACATACTTCATGTTCTTCGTATTGTTATTTGTTTACAGCAAGAATGAGAAAACTAAGCCATTACCAACGAGGTTGACGAAATGATGAAAAAGCTAATTATCGGTTTATTCGCATTGTTGCCATCGTTGACAATGGCAGCAGGTCCTTCGGTTCCTTTAATGGATGCGAACATTGACCTTAAAGATAACGCATCTTTACAGCGCGGTGCTAAATTGTTCATGAACTACTGTCTTGGTTGTCACCAAATGCAGTATCAACGTTATGAGCGTACGTTCCGCGATATCGGTATTCCAACTGAGATTGGTCAAGAGCAATTAATTTTTGATGGCTCAAAAGTAGGTAGCCACATCAAAAATGCGATTGATAAAGATGACGCAGCTAAATGGTTTGGCGCAGCGCCACCGGATCTTACGCTTGTTGCGCGAGTTCGTGGTACTGACTGGATCTACACTTATCTGAAGTCATTCTATAAAGACGAGTCTCGTCCGTTTGGCGTAAACAACGTTGTTTTCCCATCGGTAGGTATGCCACACGTTCTTCAAGAACTACAAGGTTTACCAACACCAATCACTGAAGAAGTGGAAGAACATGGTCACACTGTGACTAAAGTTGTTGGCGTTGAAACAGATGGTTCTGGTGAAATGAGTGTTGACGAGTACGATCGTGCTGCTCGTGACTTAACTAACTTCTTAGCTTACGTTGGCGAGCCGTCACGTTTAGAGTCAGAAGCGTTAGGTCTTAAGGTAATTGGTTTCCTAGTGATTCTATTTATCTTGGCATTCATGCTGAAGAAAGAATACTGGAGAGATGTTCACTAATCCTGGGCATTTTGAAAGGTAGTTTTGTGATAGGGGCTTAAGCCCCTATTGCTGTTTTTGTAATATAATGGAGGTAGGCATGGCCGTAGCTGCCAATAAGCGCCCTGTAATGACCCTGTTTTCTGGTGCTAACTGTATGTATAGCCATCAAGTACGTATCGTACTTGCTGAAAAAGGTGTAAGTGTTGACATTCACCTGGCTGAAAAGGATAACCTGCCAGAAGCACTTCATGAGATTAACCCTTACGGTACAGTACCAACACTGATCGATCGTGAGCTTGGTTTATATCAGGCAAACATCATCATGGAATACCTTGATGAACGTTTCCCTCATCCTCCACTAATGCCAGTTTATCCGGTTATGCGTGGCCGTAGTCGTCTGATGATGCATCGTATCGACACGGATTGGTATAGCCTAGCTAACAAAATCACTAGCGGTAGCAGCGAAGCTGCGCAAGCACGTAAAGAGCTTACAGAAGCGTTACTTGCAATTGCACCAATCTTCTCTGAAGCACCTTACTTCATGAGTGAAGAGTTCAGCTTAGTTGATTGTTACTTAGCACCACTACTTTGGCGTTTACCTGAGCTTGGCATTGAGCTTAATGGTGCAGGCGCGAAAGAGCTTAAAGAATACATGTTGCGTTTATTTGAGCGTGAATCATTCCAAGCTTCACTAACTGAAGCAGAGCGTGAGATCCGTTTATAATGACGCCTAATCGTCCTTATTTACTACGCGCTTTCTTTGATTGGATTGTTGATAATCAGTGCACACCACACTTAGTGGTTAACGCTGATTTTCCTGCTGTACAAGTACCAACACAGTTTGTGCAAGACGGTCAGATCGTTTTGAACATTAGCCCATCAGCGGTAACACAATTTGCAATGGACAACCAACAGCTTAGCTTTAATGCGCGCTTTGGTGGCCAACCAATGCAAGTGTACGTACCTATGGGTGCTGTGCTCGCAATTTATGCACGTGAGAATGGTGAAGGGACTGTATTTACTGCAGAAGAATTCATCGAGGACGAAGACGATTTTACTCCGGTATTAGAAAGTGTTGAAACACCTGACGATATTACGCCAGATGATGAACCACCTGCTAAACCAGAGAAGAAAAAAGGTGCTCACTTACGAGTGATTAAGTAACCTTAGTCAGACAAAAGAAAACCCGCTATTTAGCGGGTTTTTTATTATTAATTAACTATTTAGCGTTACAGATATTCAAACACTTTAATAACACGTTCAACGCCTGATACGTTACGTGCTACATCAACCGCTAAATTCGCTTCAGAGTCGCTCACTAAGCCCATTAAAAAGACTTCGCCATTCTCTGTTACGACTTTGATGTTATTGCTGCTGATGCTTTCTGTGGTGAGCAATTGCGTTTTCACTTTAGAAGTTAACCAAGAGTCGTGCGTTTGCGTACTCATACCAATATTTGAACCAATGCGAATTTGGTTGTGGATTTTACGAATGCCATCAACGCCTTCAATAGCGCGTTGTGCTTCGTCTTTCATTTCTGCGTTAGCAACTTGGCCAATCATAAGCACAATGCCATTAACGCTAATGACGTTAACGTTAGCAAATTTATGTAGGCGCTCATTTTCGCTGATAGCAATAGAACTTTTAATTTCGATGTTGTTATCGTCGATTTGTGAACCAATCGTGCGGCGATCATTCGCAGCAGTTACAGCGCCTGCAGTACCGGCGACAACGGCAGCTGCACAGCCTTGCAGCAATAAAACGGTACCAAATACTAGTAAAGACTGTTTAAACATTAATTTTCTTCCTGTGGGAATAAGGTTAAATCGATAAGCTCACTGAGGCAGTGTAAATTCACTAAGTGTGACTCAACAATACGGCTTGGGCGTTTGGATGGAACACGAATTTCAACATCATTTGGGCCAAGTAAGCCAACTAATTCACCACCATCATCACCAACAAGCACAATCACTTTCATATCACGGGTCAGTGCCGCTTCAACGGCTGAGATAATCTGCTTTTCATTACCATTGACAGCAATTGCTAATAAAAGGTCGCCTTGCTGTGCAAATGCACGAATTTGTCGTGCAAAGGTTTCGTGCTCATCATTATTTGCGGCTGAGCCTAAGTTAACTTGATCTTGTGCAAGCGCAACTGCGGGTAGGCATGGGCGCTCGGTTTCATAAAAGTTAATTAACAGCCCAGCCATATGCTGTGCCAACATGTGGCAGCTAGGAGTGCCACAACACAGCAGTTTATTGCCGTTAATAAGACTTTGTGCAATGGTGAACGCTGCCGATTCAAGTGCGCTTGGCAGTACTTCACCTGCCGCTATTTGAACTTGAATATTTTCGGTAAAGATTTTTTTTATCGTTTCTTGCATAACCTACCAAATTAAGCCGACGCCAAACGGCGTTAGTAAACATTTTTAAACCAGTTTAGGGTGCTGTTAAGCTCACCTGTTATAGCGACATAATCTATCCGCATAGCCTGGTTTGAGATCTTTTTCTCGGCAAGATAATGGCTAATCGTGCGCCTTAATCGTTGCTGCTTTTGTTTGCTGAGCGCATAGTTTGCACCACCACGCAGGGTGTTTTTTCTAAATTTTACTTCTACAAATACCAGTGTTTGCCCGTCACGCATTATTAAATCGAGCTCGCCGTACTTGCATAAGTAATTGCGCTCAATGGCTTTTAAGCCATGTTGTATTAAATACTGTTCTGCCTGATGTTCGTAATACAGGCCTTTCTCGCGGCTATTTTGCCACAATTGATTAAACCACGACATAGCTTCATCCTTGAGCTAATACTACGTTTTAAAAAAGGTTATTCAGCGGCATTAATCCCAATAGCAGATTGCATAAATAGCGGGACTGGTTGCTCAGTCGCTAAATCAACCGCAATGATTTTCTTATTCTTGTACTGTGCCCAATCTAGGGTGCGTGTAACATAGCCATTACTAGCAATGCTTAATTGACCACTGATACCACTAAAGCGTTTGCCTTGTACCATACTCAGTTGTTTTACATCACCGAGCATACTGGCTGCATCGAACGCCATGGCAAATAAGCGCTGGCTTATATCAGCGTTTTCTGGCCATAAGCTTTCGTACTGTTGGCGTAAATTGTGTTGCTGAATTTGACCGTCAAGCATCCAAGGTAGTTCCGTAAAATAAAGGCCATCTAGGTCGCCTTTATCGGTTCTATCAATTTGTTTACTGTGGCTTTTTGAGCTGGCATAAAGCGGGATTCTATCTGCGAAGGTACTCACATTAACGTCTAAATAAGGCTTGATTAAGCGTGTTTCGGTGGCATCACCTAAAATATAAATCACGTCAATGTCGCTGCGTGAGCGGGTTTCACTTTCTACTTCTTGCTTGAATAATGATTTGACGACTTTAATACGCTCTTTACTTTGGTCTACTTCAAGTAAGCCAGTGATGGTTTTCGGCATATCATCTTTACCTGAGTAAAACCCTATTTGTGGTTTAACTTCGCTGTATCGTTGCCACTGCGTATTAAAGTGTTCAACTAAACGCTGACCGTTACTATTATTAGGGGCTAGCAACATCGGCTTTTGATAGCCTGCTGTTAAAAATCGCTCTAATGCTTGCTGAACTTCATGCTCAGGGCTTAGTGCAAAGAAAAAGTGCTGCTGTGAAATTCGCTCACCATCAAAGGTGTTTAAATGCATTACCGGGTAATCAACCAGTGTTTGTGCGCTAGTAAGCTTTTCGATATTGCTTTTTAGTAGTGGGCCAATAACAAAATCAGCATTAAATTCGCTTAGCTTGAGTGAGATCTCTGCAGCTG
The DNA here is from genome assembly GCF_022398475.1 of Pseudoalteromonas shioyasakiensis. Taxonomy (GTDB): domain Bacteria; phylum Pseudomonadota; class Gammaproteobacteria; order Enterobacterales; family Alteromonadaceae; genus Pseudoalteromonas. The sequence goes on from NZ_JAKEVM010000001.1 coordinate 36,884, forward strand.
ATAGTGATTCATCAATAAATAGGGTTTGCTCTAATGACTGTCCATCTAAGGCCGCAAGCACACCGGCTTTTAAGGCATCACCTAATCGCTCATTAGCACCTGATTGTGGAATAAGCACAGCTAAACGGTTCACATTTAAAGGTTCAATTTGTACCAGCTCAGTCACTTTTTTTGGTAGTACCTCAGCAGCTGGGTGACCCGGGTAGCGACGCAGCCAGTTATTCATTGCTTGGTGAAGTTCTACAGGCGCACCTAAATACACTTGATGATAAAGCGCTAAATTAACCCAACCTTGTTGCACCACAGAGCCTCGGTTAAAGCGCTCAAGTGCGTACGATGAAAGCTGGGTTAGGTTTTGCCATAAATCTTTGTTTAAATTGGCAACGGTAAAGTTATTTTCGCTGCTAAGTGTTGATGCCTTAAAAAAGAAAGGCATTGCTTGTTTTGGCATACCTTGCGACGCGTAAACGCGCGCAGTCAGGTATTGATGCCATGCTTGATGCTCTGGCTGGCTTAACTGAGGCTCAAGTTGTTGTAACTGAGCTAAAGCTAAGTCGCTTTTGCCTTGATGCTCTTGCGCAAGGGCAATGTAAAGTTTGTTTTGAATTTGGTCGACACTTGGGGTTGCTTCAAGTTCGAGGCAGATTTTTTCTAGCAGTGCCCAGCGCTCTTCACTGATAGCCGCATCACGTGCAGTATATAAAAGCTGGATTTTATCGGCACCCTGACGGTTTAGCGCCGCTTGGTACATAGATTGTGCGTCGGTTAGCTGTGATAGCGCAATACTCGATTGGCTCGATTGATTTTCTGCACTATTTCGAGGTTTTTCGGTTGTGCTACAAGCCGATAACCCTGACAATACAATTAATAGACTAACAAGTTTAAGTCGCACAATGATTTCCCGATACGTTAACGCGATTTGCTTATATTACTGACTGACGCAGGAGACCTCAATGTTAAATGAGGACAATTCAGATAAAATCGGCACTCTTTACATTGTTGCCACGCCTATTGGTAACTTTGATGACATCAGCCAGCGTGCCATCCAAACCCTATCTGAGGTTGACTTAATAGCCGCTGAAGATACTCGTCATACAGGAAAGTTGTTAAGCCACTTTAATATCAAAGCAAAAACCTTTGCTCTGCATGACCATAACGAGAAACAAAAAGCGCAACAAATTGTAGATTGGTTAGAGCAAGGAATGAACATTGCGCTGGTATCTGACGCCGGCACGCCACTTATTAGCGACCCTGGTTATGCGGTGGTCAATTTATGCCGTGAACAAGGCGCGCACGTCGCGCCAGTGCCGGGAGCATGTGCTGCAATTACCGCTGTATGTTGTTCTGGTTTACCAACAGATCGTTTTCAGTTTATTGGTTTTACACCAGCAAAGAGTAAAGCAAGGCAGACCTTTTTCATTGAAGCGGTAAACTCAGGTATTACTAGCATCATGTATGAAAGTACCCACCGTATTATGGTGAGCCTTGATGATTTAGAAGCAGCACTCGGTGCAGAGCAGCCAGTAGTGTTTGCCAAAGAACTTACCAAAACTTTCGAAACCTTTTTCAATGGCACAGTTGCCGAGCTAAAACAGTTCTTAACGGATGATCCCACTAAGCAGCGTGGTGAAATCGTACTTATGCTACCGGGTAAAGCAAAGCAAAGTGACGATATTCCAGAAGATGCGCGCCGCATGCTAGGTTTACTCGAAGCCGAAATGCCACTGAAAAAAGCCTGTGGTGTTGTGGCTGAGTATTTTGGTTTGAAGAAAAACGCACTTTATAAAGCAATTATTGACGAAAAAGGCTAATTCTTTACTGCATAGACGTGCGCGCTCAGGTATACTGCGCGCCGAGTCAGCCGAGATAATCGCTGCCTGCAACGAAAATGCGCAGGGGGAGGAAAGTCCGGGCTCCACAGGGCAGGGTGCCAGCTAACGGCTGGGGGGCGCGAGCCTACGACAAGTGCAGCAGAGAGGAGACCGCCAACTTCGGTTGGTAAGGGTGAAAGGGTGCGGTAAGAGCGCACCGGGCCACTGGTAACAGTTGGTTGCAAGGTAAACTCCACCCGGAGCAAGACCAAATAGGGTTCCTTATGGCGTGGCCCACGTTGGAACCGGGTAGGTTGCTTGAGCCATAGAGCAATTTATGGCCTAGACGAATGATTATCCACGACAGAACCCGGCTTATTGGCTGACTCACTAAATTACATAAAAAGCCTCGCAGCAATGCGGGGCTTTTTGCTATCTACATGGACACAAAATTAAGAAAATCCACTCCGCGCATACAAAACAGCGGCTTATTGGCTGATTCACCAACTTATACAAGAGCCTTGGTATTTACCGAGGCTTTTTGTTTTCTAAAAGAGCCATGTTTTCGAAACCCTCAAACCAAATCGAAATTGTTTGCTCTTTATTATCAAGAGGGCACTCTTCAGTTGTTTAACCATTCTCTGCAAACTAGGAATTTTTCTTAGCCACACTAAGAAAGTCACTCATTATTATAACGGCTTGTTCTGTATATCCTTTAAATCTAATTTACTTATGCTTAATGGATTGAAAATGAGTGTTATTGAGGGAAGTACTAAGGAGTTTGGCAATACGACTATTCTTCTTCATAGCTTAGGCTCTTCTTGTTACAGAATTGAATGGTATAGCAGGATGACGGGGGCGTCTACGAGTTTAGCTAGGCTCAAGCAAGGCAAGTACGTTGTTATTCGTAAGTGGGCACAAGTGAAAAATATGTCTGATGTTTCGAGCGAATTTAGTAGTCGAAATAGCGCTTTGATACACTTTCTAAATAACGTTGATATTGTTAAATCCCATGATGACTGGATCAGTGCCGCTAAGCAGCATTGTCTAAATTTGTTTGTTGAAAACGAGGGGCTTAAACCCGTTACTAAAGCGAGTTTTCCTAAACCGAGGTTGCAAGGTGCAATTGGTAAAGAAGTTGTTGTTAAATCGAAGTTGGGCGAAAGGGAAATAGCGCATGGCTTGTTGTTACAGCTTATAGGTAATCAAGCAGAAATACAGCTTGCGAATATTAAGAAAAAATATCTTACCAAGCAGGTTTATTTAAGGTAACTAGTTGTATTCAAATATCAAAGTATACTTCAATTTTAAATCCATCTATTTCTGTAACCGTACATGTACCGCCAAGGGCAATAACCCGCTCTTCAATAAATGATAACCCGTAGCCACCAGACTCTTGCAGTGTGGTCTTGGTTTTTCCATTATCCATAATAGTAAGGCATATATACTGTTCGTGAGCCAACAAGCTGAGCCTTAGCTCTGTGGCTGTACTGTGCTTGATGCAGTTTGTGACTGCTTCTTGGCAAATTCTGTAAATAGCTGTTTGATGTTCATCTGATATTGCTGAACTTAAGTTTATTTCAGCTACGTATTTGATTGATGCTTTACTTAGCAGAGAGTTAAAGCGTCCTTCTTTAAGAGCTTGCTCTAGCCCAAGCTCATCAAGCTCTCTAGGTCTTAAGTGATGCATAATTTGATAAACAGAGTCATACATCGCCTTTGCATTTTCTTTTAGGCCTTCAACGAGGGTATTTTCATTATTTCGTTGTGCTATCGAAAGTACCGTCAGGTCAGTTTTAAGTGCTGTTAGATTTTGGCCTAATTCGTCATGAAGTTCTTGAGACAAATACTTTCGCTCATTTTCTTGCACAGTTACCATGCGTTTAGCAAGCTGTTTATTTTTCTCAAGCAGCGCAGTGAGTTTTTCGTTACTGGCTTGTAGTTGATTATTTTTGATCTTTAACTCGTTAGTGGCGGTCCCTACCAGTAACCCTGTTACTGAATTGGCCAGGATAAATAATTGGCTAATGTAAGTATTGGTCGCATCTTGGGTGAGGCCTGCTTGTGCAACGATCAGCGTATTACTTACCAAGGCGCTTGCTATTGCTCCTTTAATACCAAATTTATAAGAGAACCAAATTACCGGTAGAAGTGAGCAAAGGCGTAGCAAAGGGTAAAGATCTGAGTGGCCTAGGTAACTAACAATGTAAATAGATGCCAGTGCTAATAAGCTTAGTAAAATAACAGCATGATGACGAGAGGGCACAAGGCTGTAGCTTTGGCTAATTAACAATAATGCTGGGGCCACTAATAATGTTCCCGTCAAGTCGCCTAATGTCATATTAAGTTGATATTGTAATACTTGCTTACCTTCTAACCAGGTTGTGAATTCAAAGGCGCTCGAAAACAAAAACCATTTAAAAGAAGCTGAAAAAACGGCTAGTAGAATTAACGACAAAGCCCCGGAATTAGAGGTGATTTTTGGTGGCCAGCGGCTTTTCTTAAAGCTGTAGACGATAGCCATATAGGTTAATTCTTGAAAGAAACCGTGAAATAAATCAAAGCTCCATTCACCATTGTAATAGACACCTAAATACGACGCATAAAGTCGAGAAGCAATCCAAAGCATTAGCCAAAATCGCACTGGAAAAATAACAAAAAATGCGAGCTTCACCCCTGCTGGCAGGTATATAGCACTACTTTGGGCAACGGTTTCTAAATGATTACTCACCCAAGAGGATAAATATAAGGCTAAAAAGTAAAGCGCAAACACCAATAACTGGTTAAATGCTTCAGTTATTAAGCTAAGTGAAGAACACTTTGTTGAAACGAGCTTATGCCAGTTCATCAAGTGTGATCATCCCGGAATCTATAGCAACTTTTAATAATTCAAATGAATTAGTGACTTCAAGTTTGTTGTATATATTCGTTTTATGTACGTGGGCTGTTTTGGGCATCATATCGAGTTGTTGCGCAACTTGTTTAGCATTTAGCCCTTTGGCAAATAAGGGAAGTGCCTCTTTCTCTCTTGGTGTTAAAAAAGAAAGTTTGCTTGCAGGGGAAGTAGTATTAAATTTCACATCTTCACTGATATAGCGCCCTCCTTTAATAACTGAATTGACTGCATCAATTAAAGCTTCTGATGCTGAGCGTTTAGAAACATAACCTTGAGCGCCGAGCTTTAAGGCGTTGCTAACGTATGGCTCGTAGTCATACATAGAAGCAACAATGGTTTTTATGTCGGGAAAGTGAGTGTTTAGATAGGTAAGAAATGCGAGTCCGTTTTCACCGTCATGCATTGATATATCAACAATAAATACATTAGGTTGCTCTAAGTTAACAGCAAGTTTTGCCTCAGTGACTGAGCAGGCTTCTATGATAACTTGCCACCCGTTTTGTAGCTCTAATAATTTTTTAAAGCTATCTCTAACCAGTTGATGATCTTCAATGATTCCAATTCGCATAATCCCTCCATAGATTTTTATTATATCCCTAATTCAATAAGTTATGTCTAGGAATTATTCTTATATTAATTAAATACGCGTTCATGTGTCCTGATTTTAATGGGACTAAAGCTTAGGAACATTTCTAGTTTAAACGCTATATTTTCTGAATCGTTGTGATTATTGATCTCGGACAAGGTTACTGCGTTGACTCTGTATGTTGCAGTGGTACAGTGAAATTGAACTTAAATTCTAGCTAAAGGAGTTGCCCATGCTAGGCGAAAAACACTCGTTATTGAATGAATTCCCTGAGTTTAATGAATTAATCCATAGCCTCGCGAAACACGATGCTCACTTCAAGAAAACCATGCAACGTTACGATGATATGGATAAAGAAATTCGCTCTCTTGAGTTGCAAGACTCTCCAATAGAAGATGCGGACATGCATGAAAAGAAGCATCAACGCGCCGTGCTAAAAGATGAACTTTATGACTTTTTAAAAGCCAGTGCTTAATAAATGAATCGAATAATGCTCCTGCTAACTGCATTCTTACGGTAGGAGCTTGTTCTCCCCTCTATTTTTACTCTCCAATCGTATTTAATCGCAATATCCCTTTACTCAATCAAGGTTATGATAGTCTTAGCGCGATTTTTTAAGGCAACAATGGAATAGTGCTTTGCACTGACTGGGATTAACATGATTAAAAAAAATATTATTACTACTTCATTAGCACTCATGGGTGTTGTCGCTGTAGGTAGCGCACACGCTGATGAAGGGCAGTGGCAACCGCATCAATTAAAACAATTACAAAGCGAGTTTGACCGCGTTGGTATTGAGTTACCGGCTTCACAAGTGGCAGATCTTAACCAATATCCACTCAATGCAGTGGTTGGTTTAGGCTATTGCTCTGCATCATTTGTTTCACCAAAAGGCTTAGCTGTAACTAATCATCACTGTGCTTATGGCGCGATTCAAAATAACAGCACACCAGAAAATAACTTAATTGAAAAAGGCTTTTTAGCAGCTGACTTGTCAAAAGAATTACCAGCAGGCCCGCAAGAGCGTTTGTACGTAACTGAACAAGTGGATAATGTAACAGAACGCGTACTGGGTAATTTACCAGCAGGTCTACACGGCAAAGAGCGTTTTGAGGCGATTCAGGCAAACCGCAAAGCCTTGATCAGCGAGTGTGAGTCAGATCCTAACTATCGTTGTACAGTCCGTGATTTCCACCATGGGCTAGAGTACTTCATGATCAAACAACTGATGATCAAAGATGTGCGCTTAGTGTATGCTCCGGCAGAAGCGCTAGGTAACTTTGGTGGTGACATCGATAACTTTGAATACCCACGTCACACGGCCGATTTTACTTTCGTACGTGGTTATGTTGGTAAAGATGGCAAGCCTGCAGATTACAGCGAAGATAACGTACCTTATGAGCCAAAGTCGTTCTTAAAAGTGAATGCGAGCGGCGTAAGCTTAGGTGATGGTGTGCTGGTGGCTGGTTACCCTGGCCGCACTAGCCGCTATAAACTAGCAGATGAAGTAAATTATTCAGCGAGTTGGTATTATCCTACATTGCTTAATACTTACAACATGACCCTTGATGTGATTGCCAAGCAGAGCAAAGGCGATGAGCAAGCACAAGTTAAATATGCCTCTCGTGTAAAAAGCACTAACAACCGTTTAAAGAAACTGGAAGGCTTACAAGATGGCTTTAAAGTAACGGATATTCCGGGTATTAAAGCTGCGCAAGAGCAAGAATACTTAGCTTGGTTTGCACAAAGTGCTGAGCGTAAAGCTTACGCAGATTCATATCACGCATTAAAGTCATTATTAGTAGAAGCGCACGCACAGCAACAAAGCCATTTTTACTTTGATTACGCAAAACGCGCAGATTTATTAAGTACGGCAATTCGTTTATACCGCTTAGCTAAAGAAAGCGAAAAGCCAAATGCAGAGCGCGAAATGGGTTACCAAGAGCGCGATCTTCCTATGCTTAAAGCGCGTTTAGAGCGTTTACAAAAACAGTTTACGCCTGAAGTCGATAAAGCCTTATGGTTAAGCTACTTAGGTAACTATTTAGCGCAAGATAAAGCAGCGCAAGTTGCGGCATTAAACGACGGCTTAGGTATTACAGATACCACTACACAGGCTGAGCTTGAAGCGATAATTGCTTCTTTTTATGCTAAAACAGAACTTAAAGATACAGCAACGCGTGTTAGCTGGATTGGTAAATCAGTAGCCGAATTTGAAGCATCAAACGACCCATTCATAAAGTTAGCTGTTGCTCTATACGATACCAACATGGCACAAGAAGCTGATAAAAAAGAAATGGCGGGTCGCTTAGCTGAAATTCGTCCGCAATATATGCAAGCCGTGATCGCCTTTAATACAGCCAAAGGTAAGCCAGTTTACCCAGATGCAAATGGCACATTACGCGTAAGCTATGCACAAGTTGATGGTTACCCAGCAGCAGATGCTGTGTATAAAACGCCATTTACATCACTACGTGGTTTAGTGGCTAAACACACAGGTGAAAAACCATTTGTTGTTACCGATAAAGTACTTGAAGCATACAAAAAGCAAGCATTTGGCGCGTATTACCGTGGTGACTTAGGTCTACCAGGCGTAAGTTGTAGCTTATTCAGCTTTGGTTGTGAGCCTCAGGCGGCTAAACCTCTTGAAGTTAACTCAGTACCAGTCAACTTTTTAAGTAGCGCTGATACCACAGGGGGTAACTCAGGTTCGCCAGTCATGAATGGTAAAGGTGAATTAGTGGGTCTTAATTTTGACTCGACTTATGAATCAATCACCAAAGATTGGTACTTTAACGCCAAGATCACCCGTGCTATTCACGTTGATATTCGATACATGCTTTGGTTAATGGAAGAAGTTGATAACGCAGGTTACCTACTTGATGAAATGACCCTAGTTAAATAGCTCCGCTATGTTAATAATAACCGCAGCAATCGCTGCGGTTTTTTTATGTCTTTAATTTTTGCCAATCTAACGTTTTTAATTTGTTTATTTTCAATACTTTTGTAATGTACAAATCAGATACTTTTACTTGGGAAAAATAATGAGCGCCAAACAAATAATAAAAGCCATTTCAGTGAGTGTTGTGGCAATAACGGCAAGCTTTAATGCCAGTGCAGCGAATACCGAAACAATGTGGCCGGGCACGGCTTATAATCAGCAAATACCAACATTTAAACAAGTACTTGGGTACGATGTAGGTGAGCGCATTACCAATTACAACGATATGCGTCGTTATTTAAGCGCCCTTGAACAAGCTGCGCCTGATCGTATTAAAGTGTTTAAGTACGCAAACAGCTGGGAAGGTCGTGAGCTGGTTTATGCGGTGGTTGGCACCGCGGATCATATTCGCTCATTAGAAACCCTCGCCAATAACACCCAAGCCTTGGCTGATCCGCGTATTACCTCTGAAAAAGAAGCTAAGTCGCTAATTAAAAATTTACCGACGTCTGTGTGGCTTCAGTATGCCGTGCACGGTAATGAAATTAGCTCAACCGATGCTGCACTATTCACTGCATATCACTTATTAGCAGCCCCGAATGATGCCGTTAACAGTAAAATTTTAGACAACACCGTGGTGTTTATCGACCCATTGCAAAACCCTGATGGTCGTGAGCGTTTTGTTACTCGTTATTATGCGACCGTGGGTCTTGAGCACAGTGCAGATAGGTTAAGTGCGGAGCATAATGAGCCATGGCCAAGAGGCCGAACAAATCATTATTTGTTTGATATGAACCGTGATTGGTTAGCGCTTACTCAGCCTGAAAGTAAAGGTAGAGTGGCTGCAATCAATAAATATAAACCACAAGTGGTGGTTGATATTCATGAAATGGGCGGCGACCAATCTTACTACTTTGCACCGGCTGCTCAGCCATTTAACCCGCATATGACGAAAACCCAAATCGCCAACATGGATGCGATTGGGCAAAATCATGCGAAGTATTTTGATGAGTTTGGCTTTGATTACTTTACCCGTGAAATCTTTGATGCCTTTTATCCAGGTTACGGTGATAGCTGGCCAGTATTTTATGGTGCATCAGCATCAACTTACGAAGTCGGCTCTGCACGTGGCCACGTGTTTGAGAAAAATACCGGTGAACTACTCACCTATTTTAATACTGTAAAGCGTCAATTTGTGGCCTCAATTTCGACCGCCGAAGGGGCTGCCAACCAACGTGAAAAACTACTAGGTGACTTTTATCAATATCAAGTTGATGCAATTGACTCGGGTAAAGATAGCAAAGAGCGTGTTTATATTTTACCTAAGCAAAGTAACCGTGAAGGCGCTCATAGACTCGCAACCTTAATGGCTGAGCATGGTGTTGAAGTTAAACAAGCAACTGAAGACTTCAAAGCCTGTGGCGTTAAGTATAAAGCGGGTAGCTATTTTATTGATACCGCGCAGCCACGCGGGGTATTTGTGCGTACCACGTTTACAGATCAAGTAGATATGGCTGAAGCATTTGTGAAAGAGCAAGAAAGACGTCGTGCTCGTAACCTAGGTGATGAAATTTACGATGTCACAGGTTGGTCGCTGCCGATGATGTTTAATGTTGATAGCGATAGTTGTGGTCGCGCAGTTAGCGCAGATAGTAAAGCGGTTCAGGCCGACGACACATTGCTTGGTAAAGTGAATAATCCAGAAGCCTCAGTGGCTTATATTGTTGCTTGGGGTGATACGGCCGCAGCACGCTTTTTAACAGCAGCACTGCAAGCTGGCATTAAACTGAAAAGTGCTGATCAAGCATTTGTATTGGGTGATAAAACTAACTACCCAGCGGGTAGCTTAGTAATCGAAAAACGCCTAAACGATAAAGACTTACTCACCAAAATTAGCCAAATTGCTGAGCAAACTGGTGCAATAGTTGATGGTGTGGATTCAAGTTGGGTGATTGAAGGCCCAAGCTTTGGTAGTAACAAAACAGTGCCTATGGTAGCACCAAAAGTGGCGATTGCATGGGATGCAGCCACTCGTGAGCTAAGCGCCGGTAACACTCGTTTTGTTATCGAAAGACAGCTTGGCTACCCGGTGACAGCTATTCGCACACCCATGCTTGCTTGGGCTGATTTAAGTGATTACCAAGTGCTTATTTTACCAGAAGGTAATTACGAGCAAGCACTAGGTAAATCGGGTGCAGCTAATTTAAAAAGCTGGGTTAAAGCGGGTGGCGTGTTGATTGCCCTAGGTAATGCTAACCGCTTTACCACTAATGCTGATTACGGTTTGTTAGATGTTCAACGCGAGCAAGCTTACCGAGAAGATAAAGCAAGTAGCAGTGATGATAAAAGTAGTAAAGTGGCAGGGCAGTTATTTGCTTCTCGCGATGATTTAAAAGCAGCTAGCATTGAGCCACATACATCGCCAGACTATGTAGCCGGTGTACTTGCAAATGTTGAAGTAGACCAAGAGCATTGGTTAACCGCTGGGGTTGATAAAGACCTTGTTGCGGTAGCTTACGGTAATGATATTTACACGCCAATAAAACTGAACTCAGGTAAAAACTTAGCTTGGTTTACAGGTAAAGATGATGTGCTAGCAAGTGGTTATCTATGGCAGCAAAATAAAGCACAGCTTGCGTATAAGCCATTGCTTGTTCATCAACCGCAAGGCAAAGGCATGGTGATAGGCTTTACACAGTCACCAACCTACCGTGCCTACCTTGAAGGCATGAATGTACTGTTAACTAACACGATTTTCCGTGCTGCAGCACATGCTCAGTAAGGTTTTAGTCTAATCAAAAAGCCCGCCGATGTTGCGGGCTTTTTTGTGTTTAGATATCTATAAAACACAATTCCAAAAAGAGTGGGCAATAAAAAAGCCCGCAGGGCAAAGGGCGGGCTTTTTAGTATTCCAAGGAGAGAAAGTGCTAAGACACAATCCCTAGTGGCTTACCTGTTTGCCAAGCGCCACGGGTAAAGTCTGGAATCGTTTTGCTGTTACTTCTATCTGCAACTGATGCCATACTTTGCGGGAAGATTGATGACCATGCTGCGGCATCGTATACATCTTGATCGAGTGGCTCATTATTGCGTAAGCAGTAGATCATGCGCCAAAGCATAATGAAGTCCATACCGCCGTGGCCACCGTTCTTGACCGCTTCTTCACCCATGCGTTTCCATAGTGGGTGATCAAACTCAGCACGCCACTTTTCCATATCTTGATCCCAGCTATGAAAGTTTTGCATATGTGGCTTACGACCCTGCGAACCTGCTTTTTCCCAGGCAGCGAGCTCAGCTTCATATTGCTGTTGGTAAATTTTCGCGATGGCTGGTGGCACATCTTCAAGAGCAATACGGTTAGGGAATCCAGCAAATGTGCCATTAGTACCTTGAATTAAGTTATGGCGGCTGTACGGACGAGGGCTTGTGGTGTCGTGCTGAACCATAATGCTACGACCTTTCACTGTTTTAATAATGCTGGTGTTCATGTCGCCAGCAGTAAATTTCAGTGAGCGACGTTCGTGGCCCGCAGGAAATTCACGCTCTGCGTAAGCTGCGCGGCCAAGTGCAGGTGAGCTGACTGATGTAACAAAATCAAAGCGGTCACCACGGTTGATGTTCATATACTGAGAAACTGGGCCTAAACCATGGGTTGGGTATAAGTTACCGTTTACCTTGGTATGCCAGTAAGTACGCCAAGAACCTGTGCTGCGGTCAATTTCTTTCATTTGCCAACGCAGGTCATGAATATAAGCAGCTTCACCATGCAGTAACTCACCAAATACGCCTTTACGAACCATGTTTAAAACCATTAACTCGTCACGGCCGTAGTTAACGTTTTCCATCATCATGCAGTTCTTTTGCGTGCGCTCAGCAGTGTTTACTAGTTGCCAACACTCTTCCATCGTGGTTGCTGCAGGTACTTCAACAAAGGCGTGCTTACCACTTTCCATGGTCTCAACACTCATAGGTGTGTGCCATTTCCAAGGGGTTGAAATGATCACAATGTCGATGTCATCGCGAGCAAGCATGTCTAAATAGGCTTTATCAGAACCCGTATAAGCAGTTGGTTTAGGTAAGCCTTTTTCAACAACATAATTAACAGACTTATCTAGCATTAGCTGATCTGTATCGCAAATAGCTTTAATTTCAACACCTTCAATATGGCAAAGATGTTTAACATGGCCGCTACCACGTTGACCAACCCCAATAAAACCAACACGTACCACATCCATTGCTGGCACAGCTAAGCCCATTACGCTTTTACCTTGTGCTGCAAGCGGTGTGCTTTGATTATCACCTTGTTGGCTTTTTGCACAGCCAGTCACGACTGTCGCGGCGGTAATGGCTGCGGCAGATTTTAAAAAACTACGTCTATCTATTGTCATAACGATACCTAAATCACTGAGATTATTTTAATAGTGGGTTTCAGTTGTTTCTGTTATATCGCAACTCGAAGTCAATTACAATTAAATGCTTTCAAATTCTTTCGCAACCTTGGGTTTTATCATTTTAATCCTTATGCAATAGCGTGGTTAGCGTGTTTTAAACTTATTTCACACCTTTCGTTATCTTTCACTTTATTGCGCAGCGTTTCGCGCTGTGCTACTGTAATTTCAAATCACGTATCTAACCATAGGCGTAAGCTGCTTGGAGAAAACCATGAATGCATTAAAAACGATTATAAATAACAATCGAGTAGGGCAAGCGCAGGGTATTTATTCTGTGTGTTGTGCACACCCGCTCGTTATCGAAGCAGCAATGTTGCAAGCTCTCAATGATGACACCGAAATTTTAATTGAAGCTACGGCGAATCAAGTTAATCAGTTTGGTGGTTACACAGGGATGAAGCCCCATGACTTCGTTGAGTTTGTTCATACAATAGCCGAAAAAGTAGGGTTAGATACCCAGCGCGTTATTTTGGGGGGGGATCATTTAGGGCCTGTGTGTTGGGTAAATGAGCCTGCAGAGGTTGCAATGGTAAAAGCTGTTGACCTAGTAAAAGCCTATGCAAGCGCTGGTTTTAAGAAAATTCATTTAGATGCCAGTATGCCATGTGCTGACGATGGAGAACGTTTAGCTGATGCCGAAATTGCCAAGCGTGCAGCGTTGATGTGCCAAGCCGCTGAGTCGGTAGCAAAAGATAACGATATTCTTTATGTGGTGGGTACTGAGGTTCCTCCTCCGGGTGGCGCTACAGAAGAACATGAAATTATTGAGGTATCTCATGTTGAGGGAGTGCAGCAAACAATCGAATTACATCAGGCTGCATTTGCGAACTTAAATATAAGCGATGTTTGGTCACGCGTTATTGCTGTTGTTGTGCAGCCAGGAGTTGAGTTTGATAACCATCAAATTTTTGATTATCAACGTAATGAAGCTCAAAAACTAAAAGAGTTTATCACCACTGTCGATAACCTTGTTTATGAGGCTCACTCTACCGACTATCAGCCAGATCATTGCTACCACGAACTGGTGCAAGATCACTTTGCCATATTAAAAGTGGGTCCTCAGCTTACCTATGCACTACGCGAAGGGTTGTTTGCATTATCTTATATTGAAGATCAATTAGTCGAAGCGGCTAAGCGCTCTAATTTACGTGATGTATGTGAGCGCATCATGCTAGAAAAGCCACATTACTGGAATAAGTTTTACCCAACACAAGGTGCTGAAGCTAAGCTGTTTAGAGCTTATAGTTATAGCGACCGTATTCGTTATTACTGGCCTGAAGATGAAATAAAACAAACTGTAGAAACACTGTTTGAAAACTTAGAAGGGCAAATTATCCCACAGACCTTGCTTAGTCAGTTTATGCCAGCGCAATACAAGGCATTGATCAATGGTCAAATTAACTCATCACCTCGTGAGTTAGTACTCAATAAAATAATGGAAGTAACGAATACCTATTCGCGTGCTTGTAATCAATAAGTGGTGTTGAGAGAGAATTAATTATGACGCAGTATTTATCTTTAAACGAAGCAGAGCTTAAGCAGCAAAACGCATATTGGACAGCAAGAGAAATCTCTCAGCAGCCAGAGTCATGGTGCAATACAGCGGCTATTATTGAAACGCATCGAGCAGAAATAAGCGCATTTTTAGCGCCAATTTTGGTATTAAAAGGACTGCAAATCGTATTAACGGGGGCTGGCACATCAGCCTATGTTGGCGAAGCATTAGCACCACACTTATCAGCTAAAACGGATTTAAATGTGCGCGCAGTTAGTACTACAGACATTGTGTCTAACCCACATGGTTTTTTAAAGAAGGGCACACCCACTTTACTTATTTCTTATGCGCGTTCAGGTAATAGCCCTGAAAGTGTCGCGGCGGTTGATATCGCAGAGCAAGTTGTTGAAAAGTGCTATCACTTAGTCATTACCTGTAATGAAAATGGTGAATTAGCGAAAAGAGCGGCAGCTAAAAAAAATAGTTTTAGTGTACTTATGCCAAAAGAAACCCTGGATGAAAGCTTTGCTATGACCAGTAGTTTCACTTCGATGCTGCTTTCAACCTTATGTATTTTTACCCCTGATGTTAACCAGCTTTCACAAGTTGCCACGCAAACAGAGCAGCTGCTCGACACGCAACTTGAAGAGATCAAAGGCTTTGCGCAAACAGATATTGAACGTTTGGTGTTTTTAGGAACAGGCTCATTACTTGGCTATGCTAAAGAAGCGGCCTTAAAGTGCTTAGAGCTGACCAATGGTGATTTAATAAGCTACTTTGAAACCCCACTTGGTTTTCGTCATGGTCCTAAAACCATTATTAATGATAAAACCGCAGTGATGTTAATGGCCTCAAGTGATTTTTATAGTAGTTTGTATGATACTGATTTATATAATGAACTACTAAATGACCAACAGTGTTTAGCGGTTAAAAAACTGGCGTTAAATACTGAACTGGTCGAGCTAGATGATGTTTGGCAAGGTCTGTATTATATTGTCTATTGTCAGATTTTTGCATTTTATAAATCAATGTCACTCGGTTTAACACCTGATAACCCTTGTCCTACGGGCGAAGTTAACCGTGTTGTAAAAGGGGTAACTATTTACCCATTAACTTCTCGCTAAGTAGTGTTGGGTAAAGTATGGCTGTTTACGGACTCGATATTGGTGGTACAAAAATAGAGACCGCCATTTTTAATGATAATTTAGAGCAACAGCAAAGTTGGCGTATTACTACGCCAACTGATGACTATCAGCAATTTTTGCACGCAATTTATCAGCAGGTAATTAAAGCCGATGAACTGACAGGTTGCCAAGGTGCGGTGGGCATCGGTATGCCTGGTATCGTTAATGATGAAGGTAAAGTGCTGTCGGCTAATGTGCCGTGTGCCACAGGCAAAGTGATTGCAAACGATCTTCAAGCATTATTAAAACGCCCTGTTGCGATATTAAATGACACCCGATGTTTCGCTTTATCAGAAGCAAATGGCGGAGCTGGTGAAGGTTATAGCCGAGTATTCGGTGCCATTGTTGGCACTGGTGCGGCGGGCGGTATGTGTATTGATGGAACCTTGTTTAACCAAGGTTTGGGCATGTCAGGGGAGTACGGCCATTTACCACTTTCAGCATATTTGCAGCAAAAATACCAGCTGCCAGTTTTAAAGTGTGGTTGTGGTTTAAATGGCTGTGTCGAAAGTTATATTGCGGGGCCTGGTGTACAAACCTTGTATCAGCATATTACGCAATCTCCTAAATCTGCGATTGAATGGGCTAACGATATCAAGAGCTCGGATGAGCAAGCCTTAAAGGTGCTCGCTTGTTACTTAGATATTCTTGGCGAAACCTTTGCTGCTATTAGTAAAAGTTTGCACCCAGAAGTTATCGTGCTGGGGGGCGGGCTGTCGCTCATTGATGCAATAGTAGAAAAACTCCCTGACGCGATTCAAACTCATTTATTTTCAGGTTTTGCCGTGCCAGAAGTGAAGCGCGCAAAATTTGGTGATTCTAGCGGCGTAAGAGGCGCTGCAATAATAGGAAGTGTTTATGCTAATTCCAACGCATCTTAATCGTTATTACTTAAAAGCCGCAAAAGTGGTGACTGCTGATGCGGTTTTACTCGATCACGTGGTCTTGGTCGAGCAAGGTAAAATTACTGCCATTACCAAGCAAATAGCGCCCGAGATCGAGGTAATTGATTTAGGTGAGCACAGTTTATTTCCGGGCTTTATCGATTTACATATTCATGGCCGGGAAGGCTGCGATATTATGGACGGCACCCCAGAATCACTAGAGACTATTTCTCGTTCTTTAGCAAAGCACGGCGTAACGGGTTTTGTTGGTACAACGGTGACCGCAGACTGGGACGTCTCAATTCAAGCTTATAAAAATATGGCGAGTGCGTATCAAAAAGGCTTGGCTGGAGCGCAGTTGCTAGGGGCTTATAACGAAGGTTTATTCTTTGCCGAAGCTCATAAAGGCGCGCATAACGAGTCATTTTTTTTAGAGCTTACTAAACAGCGATTTGATGAAATTTATGCCGCATGTGAAGGTTGCTTAAGCTCATTTGCGTTAGCGCCAGAACTACTTAAATCCCCCGATATGATCCGCTATATCACCGATAAAGGTGTGCGTGTGATGCTCGGCCATACAGATGCTAATTTTGAGCAAACAACACAAGCTCTTGCTCATGGTGCCTGCGGTGGTGTGCATATTTTTAATGGTATGCGCGGTATTCATCATCGTGATCCCGGCTGTACTGGCGCACTGTTGATGGACAACGATGCCATGGTTGAGCTTATTCCTGATGGTATTCATTTGCACCCGAGCATCATGAACATGGTTTACCGTTTAAAAGGGGCAGATAAAATTGCTCTGATCACAGATTGCGTGAGCGCCGGAGGCTTACAAGATGGTCGCTACCGCTTAGGTGAGCTTCCTATTGTGGTTAAGCAAGGTGTTGCACGCACTGAGAGCGGCTCTTTAGCGGGCAGTACATTAACCATGGAAGTTGGCGTTGAACGCTTTTATAACCTAACCGACGCAAGCCTAGTTGAAGCAACTAACATGGCCAGTTTAGTACCCGCTGAGTTTTTAAATAAAGCGGAGCAAATAGGCAGTATTGCGGTAGGTAAACAGGCTAATTTTGCCCTGCTCGATAAAGACTTCTCTGTGCAAGCAACGATCTGTGCGGGTAAGCAAATCTATTAAAAGTTAAGTGAGAATGCAGGCAAAAGTATTCGATGCCATTGTTATTGGCAGTGGCATTACTGGCGGCTGGGCTGCTAAAGAACTAACCGAAAAAGGGCTCAATGTACTGTTACTGGAACGTGGCAGGCAGGTTGTGCACGGTACAGACTATATAACTGCCTTTAAAGATGATTGGCAACTGCCATTTCGCGACAGGCCCAGCCTACTAGAAAAACAGAATCAAGCTAAACAAGCACGCACTGGCTATGCCACTAAGCAATCAATAAAACACTGGTTTGTGAATGATTTGCAGCACCCTTATCAAGAATCTCAGCGTTTTGATTGGATCAGAGGGTATCATCTTGGTGGGCGCTCATTAACTTGGGGGCGGCAATGCTTACGGCTCAGTGATATAGATTTTGCAGCCAACAAACAAGATGGTCACGGCGTTGATTGGCCTGTGCGCTACAAAGATATAGCGCCTTGGTACGATAAAGTCGAAGCCTACATCGGGGTTATTGGCGAAGCGCTGAACTTACCTCAGCTACCAGATGGACCTTACTTACCTCCTTTTGCGCTTAATGCCGTAGAGCAGCAGCTTAAACAAAGTTTATTAACTCACTACACTAATCGTCACCTCACCATCGGTCGAGTAGCCCATTTAACCAAGGCAAAGCCTGAGCAAGGTCGTGCACCATGCAGCAAGCGCAACCGCTGTATGCGAGGTTGTCCAACTGGTAGTTATTTTAGTAGTTTAGCCTCTACCTTACCTGCAGCGATGCGTACTGGGCGACTCACTATTCAGACTCACTCCATTGCCAAAGAGATTATTTACAATCCAGATAGCGGGCAAGCCACAGGTGTGAAAGTAATTGATGCTGAATCTAAAAAAGAGCGTATCGAGCGAGCGAACATCATTTTTTGCTGTGCATCAACGGTAGCCACAACAGCCTTGTTATTAAATTCAACCTCTGCACGTTTTCCTAATGGCTTAGGGAACGATAGTGGAGAGCTTGGTCATAACCTTATGGATCACCATTTTAGGGTTGGCGCAACTGGCGAGCCTAGGGGCTTTGCTGATGACTTTAATGATGGCGACAGACCCGTTGGCTTTCATATCCCGCGTTTTCGAAACCTTGATGATAACGAGCAGCATAGCTTTATTCGCGGCTATGGCTATCAAGGATACGCAACACGCAAAGATTGGCGACGGGGCTTTAAAGAACTTAGCTTTGGTAAGGCTTTTCGAGAAGAGCTTGCCAAGCCTGGGCCTTGGCAAGTTGCATTGATAGGTTTTGGTGAATGCCTGCCTTATCATCGTAATAAAATGAGCTTAGATCCGGTATTAAAAGATCAATGGGGATTACCTTTAGTTAATTTCGATTGTCAATTTGCAGAAAACGAGCAGCGCATGCGCGAGGATATGAAAGCACAAGCCGTCGAGATGCTAAGCAAAGCTGGTTATCAAAATGTGCAAGCGTACGATAAAGGCTCAGCCCCGGGGCAGGCCATCCACGAAATGGGAACTGCGCGCATGGGGCATGATGCTACAACCTCTGTGCTTAATTGTTACAACCAAATTCACAATGTGCGTAATGTTTATGTCACTGACGGCTCATTTATGTGCTCGTCGGGTTATCAGAACCCTTCGTTAACCTATATGGCATTTACTGCAAGAGCCGCCGATCATGCTGCACGACATTATCAAAATGGGGTGTTCAATGGCTGATCTACAAAGGCGAAATGCGATTAAATGTTTAGCTGCATTATTCGGTGCGGCTATTACGCCAGTGGCTGCGACTCAGCTATTTGATAAAGTGGATGACAATCATTTTGAGGTGCTTAAAGCAGCGGCTCATCGGGATGTGGTCACGCACATGCAGGCGGTTATTTTAGAGCTAGAGCCAAATGAGCAACTGTATTTTAATTTAGTTGCTTTCACAGATTTAATGCTAGCAAATACACTAACTGTGACTGAACGTACGGCATGCTTAAAAGGCGCTGAGCTAATTGCAGAAGGTGCTCTTTCATCGTCGCAATTAGCAGATAAACTCACAGGTTTATTTTCTATCTCTTTGCAGCAGCAACAGCGCATAATAGCGCAGCAAGCCTTACCTATTTCAGAAGTGAGCCCTGATAAGCGTGACGAGTACTTAATATATAAGTGTATTTTTACCGTGCGTGAACTTTTGCTACTGGGCTATTTCACATCAGAAAAATTGCAGGCTAGTTAAATAGTAAAACAACTAAGCCTGCTCATGTCGTTACTTACGCCAACTTGTTAGTTTGTGACCAATCAGTGCGTAATAAAGAATAAACGCATAGCAAGGGATCAACAGATAGTAAGCTTGTTGTGCATTGCCCGTATATTCTGCAAATACACCGTATACCAAAGGCAATAGCGCGCCACCTGAAATCCCCATAATCAGTAATGCCGCGCCGGTTTGGGTTTTATCGCCAAGATTTGCAAGGGCCATTGGCCAAATGGTCGGCCATACCAGCGCATTCGATAAGCCAAGTAATGCAACAAATAACACGGTATCTGGAAAACTGTTATCAGCAAGCCAAAAGAGCACTACGTTTGCAATCGCAGTTTGTTGCGGTTCAATCAAAATGATACCAAGTGAAAACACACAACCACTTAACGCAGAAAATATCAGCGCCTGTTGCTGACTAAAAAAGCGAGGAATTAACACGATACCTAAAATATAACCTAGCACCATAAAGCCCATGGTGTAAGAGGTGAGTTCTGCGAACTGCAATACCCCTTGTTCTTTGCCGTAAAGGCCAATGGTGTCGCCGGCAATGACTTCTGCACCTATGTAAAAGAATAGGGCTATTACGCCTAAAACTAAGTGTGGAAATTGCAGGACTGATTTACTCTCGCTGTTGTTGCTGGTTTTTGGTTGTTCAATATCAGGTAGCGGAGCCAGCATGATTAACGCGGCTAATATCACTAATGCGATTGCCATTACAAAGTAAGGAGTAATTAAACGATTAGCCAGTTCTTGTAACTGTAATTGCTTTTGAATGCTGTTTAATTGGGCCAAAGCCTCTGGACTAAAGCTGGCAATGTCGCTAAATACAATCGCTGAGAAGAGCAATGGAGCAACCACACCAGCACTCTTATTGAGAATACCCATAATGCTAATGCGCACGGCTGCCGTGTCTTTAGAGCCTATTAGCACGATGTAAGGATTCGCAGCGGTTTGTAATAAGGTGAGGCCGCTACCTAACGTAAATAAGGCAACCAAAAATAACCAATACGCTTGAATTTGTGCCGCAGGAATAAACAACAGTGCACCCAATGCCATGGTGCCTAAACCAAACGACATTCCATGTTTATAACTGAATATTTGCAAAATCTTAGCGCTTGGCAGTGCCATCACGGTATAGGCGATATAAAACACCAGTGTCACCATGTAAGCTTCAATATGGTTGAGATCGCAGACCATTTGTAAAAATGGGATCAAGGAGCCGTTAAGCCAAGTTATAAAACCAAATAAGAAAAACAAGCCACCTATAATCATCATAGGCAGTAATTGCGTGCGATTGGTGTGTTCTGTTTGCTCTAACAGTGAGCTTTGTGTTGTCATTTTTGTCACCAAAGAAGATTGTTGTGAAATAATCATAAAACAAAATTCGTAAGTTTTGAAAGTTTTATTTTATTTCGAAACTAAATTTGGCTTTGAAACTGTAAATTGTGTAATATTGAACTACAAATTTGAAAGCAGCTATTAAAACAACAGGCCAGCTATGCTAACCACAATAGAAAGAAGACAAAAAATCGTCCTGATGACTGAGGAAAATGGCAAAGTAAATGTTAAAGATCTTGCAAAGACCTTTGATATTTCGGAGGTTAGCATTCGCCATGATCTTAACGAGCTCGGTAAGCGTGGCTTAGTTGTCCGTTCACGTGGTGGGGCAATTGCCTGCGATAAATTGGCTAAAGAGCTTTCGGTAAAAGATAAGCATAACGAAAACTATGCTGTGAAAGTGTTATTAGCGAAAGCTGTGGCAAGTTTGGTTGATGATGGCGATTCATTGATTATTGATTCTGGCACCACCACAGAAGAAGTTGCCAAAGCATTAACCAATAAGCAGGGCCTTACTGTGATGACAAACGGCCTTAATATTGCCCATGTACTGGCTGATATTGAAGATGCAAATGTGTTTATGCTGGGTGGGCAATTACGAAAGAAATCAATGTCTTTTTACTCAAATGAAGTCGAGCAAGCACTTAGTAAATATAACTTTAAAAAGGTTATTTTAGGGGTTGATGGTATCGATTCAGAAGCAGGGATCACCACCCATTATGAGCCCGAGGCAATGCTGAATCGCACCATGTGCACCCGCGCAGATAAAGTCATTGCAGTCACAGATTCAAGTAAATTTGGTAAGCGTGCTTTGTATAATGTATTGCCGCTTAAATCAATCGATGTGCTGGTCACCGACAAAAATATGCCAGCAGAGTTTGTTGAATCATTAACGAGCTTAGGTATTGAGGTGATTACTGTTTAACTCTCTAGTTAAATAGGATTAATGAAAGGTGGCTTTTGCCGCCTTTTTTATTATCCAAAATAAATCGTACCAGCCCGCCGAAAGAAAATCTTTTAAAAAAAATCATTATCGTAACTTTCGAAATTAAAGTCCCATATTTAAAGGCATTCGAAGCCATTTTTTTCATATGTAAAACAAATTTCGTAACAATCGAAAGTTTCACAAGGTAATTTATTGTTGCTAGATTGTTTCATTTTGTTATAGATTAAATATAAGGCCTTACTCATTACCATTTTTATGGTGAAAAAATCTGAACATTTAAAAACAGGAAATCATCATGGCAACAACAACTAGAAAAACATATTTGAGCGTGCTGATAAGCTCGATTCTGGCCTCATCAGTCAGTTTCGCTGCAACGGCCCAACAACAAGAAAACGACAGTAAGGCCGAAGAGGATGTTGAGGTTATTGAAGTTACAGGGATCCGTAGCAGTATTAAAGAATCAAACTTTCGAAAGAAAGAAGCAACGACGGTTGTTGATGTCGTTGTCGCTGATGACATCGGTAAGTTCCCCGATGAAAACTTAGCGGAAGCATTGCAGCGTATTCCGGGCATCACCATTACTCGTAATGGCGGTGAGGGGCAAAATATTTTAGTCCGTGGTTTAGGTGGCGGCTACAACATTACCACGTTGAATGGTCGTAAACTGGCTTCTGAAAACTCAGGCCGCGACTTTAACTTTGACACCATTGCTTCAGAGTTAGTGGGTGCGCTTCAGGTGTATAAGTCGCCAGAAGCACGCTTAATTGAAGGGGGCATTGGTGCAGTTGTTGATATCGAAACGCGTAAACCACTAGACCAAGATGGCTTTACCTTGAGCGCTTCAGCAAAAGGGATTTATGAATCTCGAACAGGCGATGTACACCCGCATGCTTCATTCATCATCGGTGACAACTTTAATGATGATACTTTTGGTGTGCTTTTCTCGGGTGCGTATTCTAAGAAAACCTTACGTGCAGACACATACTCGGCAAGCGGCTTTTTTGACGAAGAAGAAGGTTGGGGGGCAGACAGCGCTGGTGTGCCAGTCGACATGAACGGCAACGGAGAAATTGATGGGCAAAGTGAAATATTTGCCTCAAAAATCCCGAGTTACATGTATTTTGCCAACGCGCAGGATGTGCGTGAACGCGTCGGTGCGACGTTAGCAATGCAATGGCGCCCAACAGATACCCTAGACATTAACTTTGATGCTCTTTATTCACGTTACAACACCGATGGTCATCGCTATCAAATTGGTTTTGTTAACTATGATGAAAGCTGGACGCCAGGCACGCCAGTGTTTACTGATGCAGAATTTGATGACTCAGGTCGTGTAGTGTCTATGACGCAAACCGGTAACACCATGGTGGAGCTACTCAACTTAACCAACCCACGTAAAACCGATACTTATCAGTTTGCCCTTAATGCCAAATGGTATCCAATGGATGGCCTAACACTGGCTGTAGATGTTGCCCATTCAAAAGCGAAAAACGAAAACGGCGGTGATAACCGCTTTATTGTTGCGCGTGGTTTTATTGACTCGATTGGGATTGATTACACCACAGGTAATATGTTGCCAGATGTGACCTTATCGCCGGGCTTAACTGCGGATCAATCTTACGGTGCACACTATAGCCGTAATACAGGTACTGGGGTTGAAGACACGGTTAATGACTTTAAGTTTACCGGTACGTTTGTGCCTGAAAGTGATTTAGTGACCCGTGTTGATTTTGGTTTAACCTACCTTGAACAAACTAAAAGTCAGCTTGAATATGCATCAAAAAATGCCAGCCAATTCAGTAATGGTGGTCAGTATTTAGAGCGCGATGGCTATGAATTTGATGACAGCACCGTGGTCAATGTTGGTGATTTTAACCTCTTTGAAATCCCAAGTGATGTGTTTGTTGAGGCAAATTTCGATAACTTTTTAGAGGGCGAAAGTAGCATTACACCAGAGCCATGGCCAAGTTTCGATTACGATAAGTTACTTGCTTATTATCGCTCAATTAATGCTGAAGCAACCGATAAGAGCATTGTTGCATCGCTTAATTCTTCGGGCACTTATGAGGTAACCGAAGAAGTTTTAACTGCGTATGCGCAAGTGACGCTCGAGAGCACTCTTGCAAATATGCCGTATATGTTAAACGTTGGTATTCGCGGCTCGCAAACTGAAGTGAGCTCTAAAGGGTCGGTTTATGATCTATCGTTAATTGACTTACAAGAAGATGGTAAACCACTTGAAAATGGTTGGCGCGAAACAGTTGAGCAATCATTTAAAGGGGACTATAGCAACATTTTACCAAGCATGAACTTTAAGCTTAGTATTACCGATGATTTAATTTACCGCTTCTCTGCGGCACAAGTGATTAGCCGCCCATCTTTAAGCTACTTACGTCCGTGGCTTGCGCCAAACTTTGATACATATCGTGAAGGCTTACCGCAACTTTCTATGGGTGATTCGTCGTTAACACCTGAAGAAGCTAATCAAGCAGATATGACTTTAGAGTGGTACTTTGAAGACAGTAGCTCGTTAAGTGGCGGGGTGTTTGTAAAAGACCTGAAATCATTTATCGATTACGTCGAAAGCCCAGTTGAAATCGAAGGTGTGCGTTACTTTGCATCTTACCCAGGTAAGAGTGAATATGGTGCAACTATTAAAGGGGCTGAGTTTGCTTATCAGCAGTCGCTAGAAAACTTACTCCCCGAACCGTTCAATGGCTTAGGCTTTCAGCTTAACTACACCTATGTTGACAGTAGTTACGATGAGCCAGAGCTAAAAGAATCAGGTTTGCCATTTAGAGGCATGTCGAAGAACTCATATAACGCCGTGGTTTACTATGAGCAATATGGTTTCCAAGCACGTTTAGCGTATAACTGGCGTAGCAAGTTCTTGTCGGATCCTGACGCATGGGGTGGTCCATATTGGATCTCTGATTATGGTCAGTTAGATGCCAGCATGAGCTATAACATCAGTGACCAATTCACAGTGTTTGCCGAAGCAACGAACTTAACTAATGAACGTTATTGGGGTTACACCAAGCGTACTGACCAAGTGAGTTACCTTGAGCGCTTTGGTACTCAAGTTGCCTTGGGTGTTCGCGCTAGTTTTTAATACCAATTCGCTTAATTAAGTGGTCTATTTTGAGGCAAGAAAACCTCGTTGATAACAAGGCAAAAATTTCGTTATTTAGTTGTGCTCGGCAATTGCTCCTGCATTGCTCTACCTTCTGCATCCATGCAGTCGTAAATCAGAAATTTTTAACGCGGGTAGCGACAGGTTTAATCCCTCAAAATGACTAAGTATTATTGCGGATTGGTATAATTTTAGTATTCCTAGTGTTAGTGTTGAACAAGCGCCTGTAAGGGCGCTTTTATTTTAAAATGAGGTTGTTATGGCAGGAATTAGTGTTTGGCAATTAGCCATTATTGCTGCAATTGTGGTGCTGTTATTTGGCACAAAAAAGTTATCCCGAATAGGTGGAGATTTAGGGACGTCAGTCAAAGGGTTTAAACGCGCTATGCAAGATAAACCTAATGATGAAGCCTAGCCCATAAGTATTTTAAATTATATTGCTACCTTGTTCTGGATCGCGAGATTGATCCGCTTGTTCGCGAATATCATCGGCATCACTGCTAACGTCATCAAGGCTGTGGTCGTCGAGTGATTTTGCCGTTTTAGGCTCTGCGTTTACATTATTTTTTGGCTGCTCATTATCGTTTTCGCTATTTAAAATAATTCGCTCGCGAGCATCATCAGGCATGCTTATTTGCTCTGCTAAATAGGTATTGACCAGCTCTCGCATTAATTGTGATGCCACTTTGATAGTACTGTGTTCGTTACTATTGACCCAAAAATAAATGGTTAGATTAAGAGTCGCTGAGCCTAATGAATCAATTAACACTTGGCTTGGCGGATCATTAATAACAGCAGGGTGTTGATTAACCACCTTCATTGCTAATTGTTGGGCATAGCGAATGTCATTATCGTAGCCAATGCCAACATTAAAGTGACCCCGCATTTTTGGGTTCGCAGTGAGGTTTTTAATGACGTTTTTATATACGGTCGCATTAGGAATTTGAATGTGATTGCCATCAAAATCAACCAAGGTGGTGGCGCGAGCCGTAACTTTTTTAACTACCCCTAAACGACCATCAACTTCGATAACATCGTCAATACGAAAAGGGCGCTGCACACTAAGCAGCATACTTGAAATAAAGTTTTCGGCGATATCGCGAAAAGCAAAACCTAAAATAAGCCCAACTAAACCAGTCCCACTCATAATCGCCACAGCAAAACTGGTGAGCCCTGCAAGACGCAAAAATAAGTACACGCCAAACAAGATGATAATGATGCTAAAAAAGCGCCTAGTCACCACATGCAAAAGTTTACTTTCACTGACAAAACCAAGCGGTTTGATTAATAAATACGACAAAGGGCGGGCTAATAAGTAGCAAACAATGATGGCTACAATACCGAGTGTCAGTGCAGGTAACATTTGCCATGTAGTATGTAAAAACTGCATAATTTGAGAGTTTAAGTCTTGCCAAGATAAGCTCTCAGGGATTGCTTGCGATGTTACCAAAATGGTGGGACTGAACAAACTAGCCAATTGATTTTTAATAAGTAAATAATAATTCATCGCACCGCTCCATGGACCTTTATACTGTTTTTATAAGCTTAGCTTAATGCAATTCAGACGCCATTATTACTGGCAAGTTGTTTGCAGTTTGAGAGTGTTAAAGGCAATTTTTTAGGTCGTTTATGAGTAAGGATAATCGAGGTTACCAAGCTCGCTCACCGATGGAGATCCCAATGCGAGGCTGGTGGGATATCTGCAAGCGGGTTTATCACAACCTATCACAAGACAATTTATCTTTTGTGGCGGCGGGTGTGGCATTTTATGCCTTGTTGGCTATTTTCCCTGCGCTGGCGGCTACTGTCTCTGTGTATGCATATTTTGCCTCGCCAACAGATATTTATGATCAGCTTGATAAAGTGATTGCCATTTTACCTGAAAGTAGCCGTGACATCATTTTGCTACAGGTTAGTGGTATCACTCAGCAATCGCAAAAGGTATTGAGTGCAAGTGCCATAGGTACTTTATTATTGACTGTTTGGAGTAGTAGCAAAGGCTGCCAAGCTCTCATCACTGCCTGTAATATTACCTACCATCAGCGTAACAAGCGCCAGTTTTTTATGGCATTAGTGGTGCGCTTTTTATTTTCGCTAGGTGCTATTGTGGTTGCGCTGGTGGCGTTATTGATCATTGGTATTTTACCGATAGTGCTTAACTTAGTTGGCTTAACTGAGCTTATCGATTTAATGATTCAGCTTATTACTTGGCCGCTATTAGCCATTATTTTTAATTGCGCATTAGCATTTTTATATCGCTATGCACCGCATAGAACGCCTGCAAAATGGCGTTGGATCACACCAGGTTCAATACTTGCCACGTTGCTGTGGATTATCGCATCAATCGGTTTTTCATATTATGTATCGCAATTTGCGAGTTATAACGAAACTTATGGTTCGTTAGGCGGTGTGGTGATCATGTTGATGTGGCTTTATATCAGCGCATACATCATCATTTTTGGTGCGGCCATTAATGCAAGTGCTGAACAACAAACCTTAGTAGATAGCACCATAGGGCCAGAGAAAGAAGTTGGAGAGCGGGGTGCTACAGTGGCTGATAGATTAACCAGACAACAAAATGAGCATTCTTAAAAATAGAATAATTAGCGCTAATTTTACTCATGGTTGTTAGTTAAATTAGCGCCTACAATCATTTCATACAATTTACGGGAGTAAAGTTATGAAAGTGATTCAACAATTAAATAGTCATGCCACACAAGATGGTGACGGCGTAAACATCAGTCGTATTCCTGGCTTTGATGGCAAGTATTTAGACCCTTTTTTAATGATCGATGAGCTTAAGTCAGATGATCACAGTGATTTTATGGGTGGCTTTCCTGCGCATCCTCACCGTGGTATTGAAACCTTTACTTATATTATTAAAGGTGGCTTTGAGCACCAAGATCAAATGGGTAACAAAAAAGCGATTCGTGCTGGTGATGTGCAGTGGATGAGTACCGGTTTTGGTGTGATCCACAGTGAAATGCCATTAGCGGATGCCAAAGAAGGCATGCACGGCTTTCAGATTTGGCTCAATATGCCAAGTGCCGAGAAACTAAGAGCACCACGTTATCAAGATACCACTGAAGCGCCAGCACCAACGACTCAAAATGAGCAAGGTGTTGAGCTTAAAGCGTTGGCTGGAAGTTGGCAATTTGCCGGTGAAGAGCAGGTATCAAGCCTACAAGACCTCGCCGCTGATGGTATGCTTGCTGATGTGACTTTACCGGCTGGTACGCAGTTTTACCATGCACCATTAGCGCAAACTAAGGTGATGATTTATATCCATACTGGAGAAATTCATACTGAACAGGGCGGCCCAGTTAAAGCAGGCAGCTTATTGATTTTAGAGCCTGGCAGCAACATTGAGTTTAACTCGCAAACTGGTGCTGGGGCGTTAATTCTAGCCGGTGAGCCGCTTAAGCAACCAATCGCTCATATGGGCCCGTTTGTAATGACAACCCAAGCTGAGTTACAGCAAGCAGTACGTGACTATCAGCTAGGTAAATTTGGCACACTATAGGAGGTTATTGTGGGATTACTAGTAAATGGCCAATGGCATGATAAATGGTACGACACCGATAACAATCAAGGTGAGTTCAAACGTGAGGCAGCCCAGTTACGTAACTGGGTTACCGAAGATGGCAGTGCAGGGCAAAGTGGTGATGCGGGCTTTAAAGCTGAGAAAGATCGTTACCATCTTTATGTCTCTTTAGCTTGCCCTTGGGCTCATCGCACTTTGATTTTTCGCCATTTAAAAGGCCTTGAAGATTATATCAGTGTGTCGGTTGTAAGTCCTGACATGCTAGAGCATGGCTGGACCTTTGATAAAGACAATCACAGCACCGGTGATGCACTTTTCGATAGCGAATTTATGCATCAAATTTATACGCGTAACAAAGCCGATTATTCAGGTCGTGTTACGGTTCCCGTGCTTTGGGATAAAAAAACGCAGCGTATTGTTAGCAACGAATCAGCTGAAATTATCAGAATGTTTAATAGCGCGTTTAATGCCCTAACAGGTAATGAACGCGACTTTTATCCGCAATCGTTACGTTCTGAAATTGATGAAGTTAATGAGTTTGTTTATCACAACATTAATAATGGGGTGTATCGTGCAGGCTTTGCGACAACGCAAGAAGCTTACACGGAAGCCTTTGATGATCTCTTTGCTGCTCTAGATAAGATTGAGCAACGCTTAACAGCTAATCGTTATTTAGTGGGTGATACATTGACTGAGGCCGACTGGCGGTTATTTACCACTTTAATTCGCTTCGACAGTGTTTATGTGGGCCACTTTCAATGTAATTTGCGTACTATTGAGAGCTATCCGGCGATCAGCAACTATTTACGTGAGTTATATCAAATTGAAGGTGTAAGTAAGACCGTTGATTTTTATCATATAAAACGTCATTACTATTTTAGCCACACCATGATCAACCCAACTCAAGTTGTGCCAAAAGGGCCTGATATAGACTACGCTCGACCACATAATCGTGGTTAATAGACTCTGATAACTAACAGTTTAATGACTGATTAAGCTGTTAGTTATAACTATCCATGACCTTGCGGATAGTGTCGATGCCAAACATCACCTTTTGAATAAATGACTCTGAACTTTTCACTAAATTAAAGTTAGGGTGCTGTGACCAAACAGCTTGCAGTTTGTCATCAAGCATTATGGCTTGCTGATCAGATTCGTTTCTAACAGGGTTATTAGAATGAATACTTTGCCCAGACTTAGCAGCTGTTTCAAAAAAGATCACTGCATCATACTGGTTAAGTTCGATTTCTAGGCTGGTGTTTAAACACTGAAAAAACTCATCTTGCTCACCGGGCCAATAGGCAAGCCCATCTAAACTACCACGATCGCAAAGCATTAAACGATCTGGGTGCATGGTTCGCTGAATATGTTCAAGGTGTTTTTGTAAGCTGAAGATAGCTTGTTGGTGAGCTTTAATGAGGTGAGTTGCATCACCACGTTCTACACCACCGCTGAATAGCATGGTCGCAGACTCCGGTACAACAACAATTTGATTAGAAAATTCACGTCTTAATAGATCGATGGCTGTTGTTTTACCACCGCCAGGGCCGCCTGTTAATACAATCCTTTTTTTCACCTTACATTCTCACAAATTGCTCGTTTGTGTTTAAGGTAATGAAAATAGGT
This sequence comes from Pseudoalteromonas shioyasakiensis, assembly GCF_022398475.1. Taxonomy (GTDB): domain Bacteria; phylum Pseudomonadota; class Gammaproteobacteria; order Enterobacterales; family Alteromonadaceae; genus Pseudoalteromonas. Next base: position 67,094 of record NZ_JAKEVM010000001.1, read on the forward strand.
GGCAAAGAGAAGTAAAAAGCAAACATTACATGATAAAGATCACAACAAACGCAGTAACCAGCTGAAGCGGCTGACTTGTTTCAATTTACCATCTTTGTGGTCTGAGTTATTAAGTGCTTCGTAGCCCATTCCCGCAGTGAAGGCACTGGCAATACCTACTTTACTTACTGCAAAGCGTTTTAAACGGTATTTGAATGCTTGATGGTGTTGACGTTTAAGCTCATCTTGTAGATCCATTTGTTGGCTTAGTTCAGTCACTCTGTGCTGTGGTTTATTAATAAAATAATCAATTAACATCATTCATCCTTATTAATATTAAATAATTGGCGAACGCTTTTTAGCGTGTGATCAAAGCCTATCTTACTACTTACATAACCAATATTTTTCCAAAGCCATGCAAGGCATAGCAGTTGTAATGCAATCAGTGAAATAGCGGCTAACCACAATGATTGGCTAAAGCTAAATATTGCGATACCTACAGTAGCAAGTAGACCAGCCCAAAGTAGCACCAAGCCGCCTGCAAAACAGACGAGTAGGATAATAGTTAAGGCGAGTGAGCGTGTTGATAAGCGCCACTCAGCAGCTGCAAGCTTTTTACAAGTTCCAGTTTGTTCACGGTAGTCAATGTATAGCTGTTTGCCGTAATCAGATAATTTAGCAAGATGATCTTGCCACTGATCAGCGTTTAACGGCTGTTCAGTGGCATCTTGCGTTTTCTCATCTGTAGATTGAGAAGACTGCATAACAATTACTTACGACGAATAAGAGCAGTTACTAACATGCCTGCAGCAAAGGCAATACCTGCTGTTGCAAGTGGGTTTTCTGATGCAAGCTTACGAGTTTTACCACTGTACTCATTAATTTTAGCGCGTGCTACAGCTTGCTTTTCAGATAGCGTTTGAGCAGAGCTCGATGCGCCTTGGCGAACACTATGTTCAGCACTTGCTGCACGAGTTGAAAGTGCATCAACAGCGTGATGTGCTGCTTCAGTTGCTTTTTCTGTGAATGGCGCCTCTACTTGAGCCGCGTTCGAGTTTGCACTGCTATTAGTTTCTGTGCTTGAGTTCGATTTAGAAGTTGCGGTAGTCATAATCATTCCTTAAAAATTGCCATTTAATTGGTAGCTAACCTATCGCAACCTTCATACCAAATAATAAAAACTAACTTTTTCAATGCATTATAATTTTTAATCAGCCATTGGAGGGAGAGCATTCGTAACTCTTGCAGGGTGATTAAGTAAAAATTACAACATTCGATAATTTTGTAATTATTCATTGGTTATTCATTAACCATTTTTCCCTAATACATCGCCAAGAAAATTGAAAAAATATTTTTTTTTCGATGTTTTCCACTTTTTCCCACGTAATTCATAGGCTTTGCTTGAGGCCTTATTTTTTCTGGCTTCACAAGGCGCTTATGATGATCTGCTTACTTGACAAAATGGCTTGTCAAGCCCTAAACTGGAGCACTGTGGTAAAAAGTGGTTTTTAGTGGATCAAACTGGATCGGAAATAATCATTAACGATTAACAACCTATTTTTAAGGCAAGTTATGTTTCGGGGTGCGAGCTCTCTGAGTTTGGATGATAAAGGACGCTTTGCGGTACCAACTAAGTACCGAGATGCGATCTTGTCTGAAGATCAGGGAACGGTTATCTGCACTGTGGCCTTAAATGAACCTTGTTTGTGGTTATACCCGCTAGCAGAATGGCTCGAAATTGAAGAACGATTATTAAAGATTTCGAACATGAATCCACGCGCTCGCCGTATGCAACGTATGCTGCTCGGTAACGCTACAGAGTATCAACTAGATAAAAATGGCCGAATTTTGCTGGCGCCGTCGTTACGCGCACATGCAGAACTTGGAAAAAAAATCATGTTGGTTGGCTTGATGAACAAGTTTGAAATTTGGGATGAAGATCGTTGGCATGAACAAATGCGCCAAGATACTGAAATTGAACGCCTAGGCGATTTTGAGGCGAATCCTGAGTTCGATAATTTCTCACTCTAACCACAATAATAAAAAGGCAAAAACTAGCTAATGACAGCGCAATTTGAACATGTCTCTGTACTGATGGACGAAACCATAGATGCTTTGGATATTAAACCCGAAGGCATTTACATGGATGGCACATTTGGTCGCGGTGGGCACTCTGGACAAATTCTTGCGCGTTTAAGTGAGCAAGGTCGTTTACAAGCAATTGACCAAGATCCACAAGCTATTAAAGCCGCCGAAAAGTTTGCTGATGATGCACGTTTTTCGATTGCCCACACTCGTTTTTCAAACCTTAAAACAGTTGCCGAAGATAACGATTTAATCGGTAAAGTAGACGGTATTTTGTTAGATATCGGTGTTTCTTCGCCACAGCTTGATGATGCTGAACGCGGTTTTAGCTTTATGAAAGATGGCCCGCTTGATATGCGCATGGACCCAACCAGTGGTCGCAGTGCTGCACAATGGCTAGCTGAAGCTGAACTTGAAGATATTACCCATGTGATTAAAACCTACGGCGAAGAAAAGTTTGGTCGCCGTATCGCTCATAAAATAATTGAAACACGTGAGCACACTGCTATCACAAGCACAAAGCAGCTTGCTGAGTTAGTCGATGAAGCGGTGCCAGTGAAAGATAAACACAAACACCCAGCTACACGTACATTCCAAGCGATCCGTATTTATATCAACAGTGAACTTGAAGAAATTCAAACTGCACTGCAAGCCGCTGTTGACGTTTTAAAACCAGGTGGGCGTCTAGTCGTTATTTCGTTCCACTCGTTAGAAGATCGCATTGTTAAGCAGTTTATAAAAAAACAGAGTAAGGGAGAGGCGATACCCAGAGGTCTGCCTTTAACTGATGCACAAATAAATAAAAACCTGACGTTAAAGGCAGTGGGTAAAGCCATTAAGCCGAGTAAGGCGGAAATAGAAGTTAACCCGCGTTCACGTAGTTCTGTATTAAGGGTTGCTCAGAGGTTGTAATGAAAGCTAAAGCGACACATCGCCAACCCAGTTTATTTGTAGAGATTTTTAAAGGCCTAGGAGCTAATAAGCTGACCTTGGCCTTGTTGGTTGTGATCCTTGCTTCGAGCTTGAGTGTGGTTCAAGTGACGCATCTAGCGCGTCAACAATTGATTGAACAAGATAAATTACTGCAAGAGCGCGATGAACTTGATCTTGAGTGGCGTTACTTGCTTGTAGAAGAAGAATTTTATTCGCAGCATGCGCGTATTGAAGAAGTCGCAACCATGCAATTAGAAATGAAACGGCCAACTAGCCAAGACGAACAGGTGGTGGTACTGCAATGAGAAGCAGAGGGAAAAAGCCAACGAATACCTTGATAACATGGCGCTTTTTGCTCGTGTGCTCAGTGGTGTTGCTAGTCTTTATGACGCTGGTTGCGCGTGCCGCTTTTTTACAGGTCATTGAGCCAGATAAAGCGCGTTCAGAAAGTGATAAACGTACTGTGCGAGTTGAAAAACAACATGTGCAGCGAGGCATGATCTTCGATCGTAATGGTAAAGAGTTGGCAGTCAGCGTGCCTGTGGTGAGTGTGTATGCCGATCCTAAAGCACTACATAAATCACTGATCAGTAAGGTACTGCGTCAAGCACGTAAAAATGGTGAAGATCAACAAGCGCTTGCTGAAAACACTGTTGAGTTAGATAAACGTATTGCCGCTTATTACAATAATGATATTCGCTGGCGTGAACTTGCGGATGTATTACGTATTGAACCAAGCAAAATTAACTCTCGTCTTCGTGATAATCCAAAGCGTCGTTTTGTCTACTTAAAACGTCAGGTTACCCCTGCTGTAGCTAACTATATTGGTGATCTTCGTTTACCAGGTATCCACTTACTTGATGAGTCAAAACGTTATTACCCTGCCGGTGAAGTGACAGCTCATGTTATTGGTTTTACTAACATTGATGGTCATGGTATTGAGGGGATCGAAAAGCTTTATGAAAAAGCGTTAACCGGTGTTGAAGGTCAGCGTACTATTCGTAAAGATGCGCAAGGCCGTGAAGTAGAAGTTCTTGATGAGCGCGAGCGTGTAGAGCCAGAGAGTATTCATTTAAGTATCGACCAACGTATTCAAGCAATTGCTTATAAGGCAGTGAAATCAGCGGTGTTATCGTACAAAGCGACCTCAGGTTCAGCCATGGTTGTGGATGTTAAAACCGGTGAAGTGTTGGCTATGGTAAATAGCCCATCGTTTAACCCAAATAACTTATCAGATGCTGCGCCGCATAAGCGTCGTAACCGTGCTATCACCGATTTATTTGAGCCAGGCTCAACTGTTAAGCCGCTAGCCATTTTAGCTGGTTTAGACTACGGCGTAATTCAACCGGATTCAATTGTTGATACTTACCCTGGCTGGATGCGAGTAGGTGGAAGCCTTGTGCAAGATACTCGTAATCATGGTGAGATGACTTTAAGAGAGATCTTAAAATACTCAAGCAATATGGGTGTGACTAAGGTCAGCCAAGAGTTACCAAAAGATTACTTTGTTGGTCTTTATCAAAAAGTTGGTTTTGGCAGCGACAGTGGTACGGGCATGGTTGGTGAAAGCAGTGGTTTATTTTATCCAAATCGCCGCTGGTCTGATCATGAAATTGCCGCACTATCATTTGGTTACAACTTAGCAGTAAGTACCGCACAAATGGCGCGTTTTTATGCCATGTTAGGTTCAGGCGGCGTTATGCGCCCATTGACTGTACTTAAACAAGAGTCGGTACCAGAAGGTGAACGCGTTTTTCAACAAAAAGATGTTGAAGCTGTTGTTCACATGATGGAAAGCGTGTTTGAGAAAGGTGGAACTGCACAAAAAGTTCACGTTGATGGTTATCGTGCTGCAGGTAAAACAGGTACCTCTAAAAAAGCCGCTGTTGGTGGTTACGGTGATGAATACGTTGGTTATTTTGCTGGTATCGCACCTGCAAGCAACCCGCGTTTAGCGGTAGTAGTATTGATTAATGAGCCGGGTGGAGATGTTTATTACGGCGGTGCGACGGCAGGTCCTGCATTTGCAGAGATTGTCTCCAATGCCTTAAGAATTCTAAACGTTGCACCGGACAAAGATGCGGTTGCGTACGTAGAAGGCAAAGATAACGATGCGTGATTTAAAACCGATTCTTAATCATATTGATGTTGAGGCCAATAGTTTAGTGGTCAATCAACTACGTCTTGATAGCCGAGATGTAAAAGCTGGCGATGTGTTTGTTGCCATAAAAGGCCATCAACTCGATGGCGGACAGTTTATTGAAAAAGCCATTGAAAATGGTGCGGTGGCAGTTATTGCTGACCGTTTATGTGAGTTCGAAAGTGAGTTTGAACCACTTTATTTAGTTACCGATTTAGCGAAAAAGCTGCCTGCACTTGCAGCTGCTTTTTACCAGCAACCATCAAAGCAGTTGGATTTAGTGGGTGTGACAGGCACCAATGGCAAGTCAACGACCACAGCGATGATCGCGCATTTAGCACAGCACTGTCATAAACGTGTGGCTGTGATTGGTACGCTCGGTTATGGGCACCCTGATAACCTGACTGAGCTTGCAAACACCACACCATCGAGCGTTGATTTACAGCGTATTTTATCTGAACTTGTAACAGAACAGCATGATGTTGTGGCTATGGAAGTCTCATCTCATGGCTTAGTTCAGCAACGTGTTGATCAGTGTAAATTTAAAGCCGCTGTGTTTACTAACCTTTCGCGTGACCACTTAGATTATCATGGCACGATGGATGCCTACGGTGATGCGAAGTTGATGTTAATGCGTGACCATATGCCTGAGCTTGTGGTGCTTAATCAAGATGATGCGCAAGTTGAAGCATGGTTAGAAAAATACGACTTCAATAACCTAATTTGTTACGGCCATAAAAACCTAACGCCTAAAAATGCGCGTTTTGTTTATTTCAGCGATGTAACATACGATAATGCCGGTATATCGGCGAAGTTCGATACCAGTTGGGGACAGACTGAAGTTAATTGCACCCTGTTTGGCGAGTTCAACTTATATAATTTAGCCGCTGCAATGGCTACTTTATTAGGTATGGGTTACCCACTTGATTTACTTGTTGAAGGGTGTAAATCATTGCAGCCTGTTGCTGGGCGCATGCAGGCATTTAGTGCGCCAGGTCAACCGACTTGTATTGTTGACTATGCCCATACTCCTGATGCGTTAGCACTAGCATTACAAGCATTGCAAAAGCATGTTCCAGGTGGCGTCAGCTGTGTGTTTGGCTGTGGTGGCGACAGAGACAAAGGCAAACGCCCGATGATGGCAAAAGCTGCTGAAGCTAATGCAGACCGTATTATTGTCACCAGCGACAACCCAAGAAGTGAAGACCCTGACGCAATTATTGCTGATGTGATTGCGGGGCTTGAGCAGCCTGAACGCGCACATTGTGAAGCAGACCGCGCGCAGGCTATTAGTTATGCCATTGCGCAAGCAGGTGCTGATGATGTCATTCTAATTGCGGGCAAAGGCCACGAAGACTATCAAATTATTGGCGACCAACGAATCGACTTCTGCGATCGTCAGTATGTACAACAACAATTAAAAGAAAAATCGCAAGGGGCGCAGTTATGATCCCTATGGATTTTGATTGGCTAGCTAAAGTTCTAGCAACCGATTACCAAGGTGGTAATCAAACGGTAAAAAATATCAATACTGATACTCGTACTTTGTGCGATGATGAAGTGTTTTTAGCGCTACAAGGGCCTAATTTTGATGGTCATAAATTTGTTGCGCAAGCAAAAGAAAAAGGCGCGATAGCTGCCATCGTAGCGCGTCCTGTTAATGTCGATATTGTGCAGTTTGTGGTCAGTGATACACGAATTGCGCTTGGCCAAATTGGCGCAGCTGTGATGGCACAGGTTGCACCAAAAACAATTGCTATCACAGGTAGCGTGGGTAAAACGACCGTTAAAGAAATGTGTGCGGCGATTTTATCTGGCCATGGTGAAGTACTGGCAACAAAAGGCAACTTTAATAATGACATTGGTGTACCACTCACGTTATTACGCCTTGAACCACAACACCAATATGCGGTTATTGAATTAGGTGCAAATCACATTGGTGAAATTGCATACACAGTAGCAATGACGAAACCTGATGTTGCTGTGGTATGTAATGTTGCAGCTTCTCACTTAGAAGGCTTTGGCTCACTACAAGGTGTAGCAACGGCCAAAGGCGAAATCTATGACGGCTTAAAGCCTGATGGTGTTGCCGTAGTTAATTGCGACAGTGACTATGCCGATTTTTGGCTTGATAAATTAACTGATCGCAACGTAAAACTTTTTTCTACTAGCAAACAATTAGATTATTGGGCAGAAGATGTGGTGCTTGATGAGCAAGCCCGTGCTTCTTTTGTGCTTTGTAATAAAGATAAAAAAGTACCTGTCACTCTGGCACTACCGGGCAAACATAATATTGCAAATGCATTAATAGCCACCGCGTTAACCACTGAGCTGGGTGTAAGCCTCGAAAGTGTTGCATCAGCGCTGGCAACCATGGGGGAAGTTAAAGGTCGTGTAAACGTCCTTAAAGTGTCAGACACATTGACGGTTATTGATGATACCTACAACGCGAATGTGCAATCGGTTAAAGCGGCAATTGATTTATTAAGTGATATGCCGGGGCGTCGTATTTTTGCGTTAGGTGATATGGGCGAGCTTGGTGAAGAAGCGCGTTTTTATCATCAACAAGTCGGTGAATATGCACAGCAAAAAGGCATTGATGAACTTTATAGCCTAGGTGTACTAAGTAAATCAGCCAGTGATGTATTTGAAAAGCCAAACCGCCACTTCTCAAGCCGTGAACAATTATTACAACAATTACAAAGTGAACTTGCTCAATCGACGCAAAAAACCACAGTTGTTGTAAAAGGTTCGCGCAGTTCTCGTATGGAGCTTGTGGTCACAGATTTAGTAAATAGCCAGCAAAATGGCAACAATGGAGTATCGTCATGTTAGTTTGGCTGGCCGAATATTTAACACAGTATTACAGTGGTTTTAATGTTTTTTCTTACCTAACGCTGCGCGCAATTTTAGGTATTTTAACAGCACTACTTATCTCACTTTATTTTGGCCCTAAGCTAATTCGTGCATTACAAAAAATGCAGATTGGTCAGGTGGTTCGTCACGATGGTCCAGAGTCACACCTATCTAAAAAAGGCACGCCAACTATGGGCGGTATTTTGATTTTAGGGGCGATTTTTACCAGCACATTACTGTGGGCTGACCTTTCAAATAAATATGTTTGGGCAACCTTATTTGTCGTGGGCTCGTTAGGTGTGGTTGGCTTTGTTGATGACTACCGTAAAGTGATCCGCAAAGACCCTAAAGGCTTAATTGCTAAGTGGAAATACTTTTGGCAATCAGTGATTGCGTTAGTGGTTGCCAGTGCGCTTTATTTTACCTCGCAGCAAGGCAGCGAAACCTCATTAGTTGTGCCGTTTTTCAAAGACGTGTTACCACAGCTAGGGTTGTTTTATATCGTGATGACTTACTTTGTGATTGTCGGTACGTCGAACGCGGTAAACCTAACAGATGGCCTTGATGGTTTAGCGATTGTACCAACCATTTTAGTGGCGGCAGCACTTGCCATTATTGCTTATTTAACCGGTAACGTTAATTTCTCAAGCTATCTACATATTCCGCATTTGCCACTCGCCAGTGAGCTTGTGGTTGTGTGTACAGCAATTGTGGGAGCTGGACTTGGCTTCTTATGGTTTAACACCTACCCAGCACAGGTATTTATGGGTGATGTAGGCTCATTAGCACTCGGTGGTGCTTTGGGTATTATTGCGGTGCTGGTTCGCCAAGAACTAGTACTTATCATCATGGGTGGTGTGTTCGTAATGGAAGCATTGTCGGTGATTTTACAAGTGGGCTCTTACAAATTACGTGGCCAACGTATTTTTAGAATGGCGCCTATTCACCACCATTATGAATTAAAGGGTTGGCCTGAGCCGCGCGTAATTGTGCGCTTTTGGATTATTTCAATCGTGCTAGTACTTGCTGGCCTTGCTACATTAAAGATCAGGTAAATGACAGTTATTAACGAGATTAAAAACAAACAAATTTCAGTGCTCGGACTCGGTGTAACCGGTCTGGGCATTGTGCGTTTTTTATTATCTCAGAATATTAAGCCAATTGTTGTTGATAGCCGCACAGCGCCGCCGGGTGCTGATTGGCTAAATGAGCATGCCAGTGAGTTAACGACTCACTTTGGTGATTTAGAACAGGCAGACTTAGCCAGCAATGACATTATTATCATCAGCCCAGGTCTAAGCCTCGCGACACCTGCAGTAGCAAAAGCGATTGATGCTGGTGTTGAAGTGATTGGTGACGTTGAGCTTTTTGCTCGTTTAACTGATAAACCAATTGTTGCGGTGACAGGTTCAAATGGTAAGTCGACTGTAGTTACATTGGCGTTTGAAGTGCTTAAAGCGGCCGGTTATAAAGTTGGCCTTGGTGGCAACATTGGTACTGCGGTACTTGATTTACTATCGCAAGACTATGATGTGTATGTACTTGAACTGTCGAGCTTTCAGCTTGATACCACACACAGCTTAAAAGCAAAAAGTGCCTGTGTATTGAATGTGAGTGAAGATCACCTCGATCGTTATCCAAGCTACCAAGCATACATTGACTCTAAGCAAAGTATTTATAACGGCTCTGAGCTCGCGGTAGTTAATGCCATTGATGTGGCAACTCATACTGCAAAGCAGCCCCAAGTGAGCTTTGCGCTCGCTAATGCAGATTTTGCCTTGGTTGAACATCAAGGTGAGCAATACTTTGCAGCACACGGTAAGCCAGTATTACCAGCAAGCTGCTTAAATGTTGTTGGCTCTCACAATCAACAAAACGCCTTAGCGGTGATGGCATTGCTGAGCCCGTTTGATATTGCTAAAGAGCATTACCAGCAAGCGTTTAGTGCTTTTACTGGGCTTGCACACCGTTGTCAGTTTGTTGCTGAAATTAATGAAGTAAAATACTTTAACGATTCTAAAGCGACCAATGTAGGTGCAACTATCGCTGCGATTGAAAGCTTAGCAGATCAAGCAAAGCAATTAGTTGTTATTGCCGGTGGTGATGCAAAAGGGGCTGATTTAGATGCCTTAAAGCCATACTTAAACAACAAAGTAAAAGCGCTTGTTTGTTTTGGTAAAGATGCTAAAGCGTTAGTGGCTCTAACTGAAAAAGGCCACCTAACCACCAACATGCATGAAGCGGTGCAACTAGCAAAACAGTTAAGCAGCAGTGGCGATATTGTTTTATTAGCACCTGCATGTGCCAGCATTGATATGTATAACAATTATATGCAACGTGGTGATGACTTTGCGCAGTGCGTATTGGCGGAGGCAGTATGATTGCATTTGCTGACATCCGTGAAGCATTAACACCAAAACAATCGCCGCAACTTTATGATGTGCCGTTATTGTATTGCATGTTGATGTTGATTGGCGTTGGCTTTGTGATGGTAACCAGTGCCTCTATGCCAACAGCAGAGCGATTATTTGATAATCCGTATCACATTATCATTCGCCATGGCATGTTCTTAATTATGGGCTTTTTCTTGTTTTGGATTGCCACTAACGTGCCTATGGATTGGTGGAAGCGCAGTAACGCCTATTTATTGTTGCTGGGTTTAGGTTTGCTCGTTTTGGTGCTGATTGTTGGCCGTGAAGTGAACGGTGCAAAGCGTTGGATACCTATTGGCCCGGTGGGCTTTCAGGTCGCTGAAGCCGCCAAGCTGTATTTCTTTAGCTACATTGCTGGTTACTTAGTGCGTAAACGTGAAGAAGTACAAGAGAACTTAAAAGGTTTCTTTAAGCCATTAGCTGTATTTGGTGTGTATGCGTTTTTGATTTTGATGCAACCAGACTTAGGAACTGTAGTTGTACTGTTTGTGACGACAGTTGGTTTGTTGTTTTTAGCGGGTGCTAAGTTATGGCAGTTTTTTGGCCTTATCTTAACGGGTATTGCTGCAGTGGTGGTGCTAATTATCGCTGAGCCATATCGTATGGCTCGTGTCACAGGCTTTTTAGAACCGTGGGAAGATCCATTCGGTAAAGGTTATCAGTTAGTACAATCGCTAATGGCGTACAGCCAAGGTGGTTGGTTTGGTCAAGGCTTAGGCAATAGCGTACAAAAACTGCAATACCTGCCAGAGGCACATAATGACTTTATCTTTGCTGTGATTGGTGAAGAACTCGGCTTTTTTGGCGTATTTAGTATTTTGATTGTACTTGCTGTATTTGTATTCAGAGCCTTGTTAATTGGCCAAAAAGCGCTGCAATGTGGCAAAGAGTACGAAGGCTATTTTGCCTTTGCTATTGGTATCTGGTTTGCGTTTCAAACCATGGTAAATGTGGGGGCAAGTGCCGGTATTTTGCCAACCAAAGGCCTAACACTACCGTTTATTTCGTACGGTGGCTCTAGCTTATTAATTATGACCATAGCAACAGGTGTACTTTTGCGAATAGATTTTGAAACAAAGATGGCGACTAAGCAGGCAACCTCACGTGGAGGTAAGCGATGAGTAAAAAATTACTTGTTGTTGCAGGCGGTACCGGTGGCCATATTTTCCCAGGTATTGCAGTTGCTGACTTTTTAAAACAGCAAGGCTGGCAAGTTAGCTGGATTGGCACGCCTGACAGAATGGAAGCAACGGTAGTACCTAAGCACAACATTGAGATTGATTTTATCAATGTGAAAGGTGTGCGCGGAAATGGAATTAAACGCCTGATTAAGGCACCTTTTATGGTGATGAATGCGGTTTTTCAAGCACGTAAAATTTTAAAAGCTCAAAAGCCAGATGTTGTTCTTGCTATGGGGGGCTATGTGACCGGACCTACTGGCATTGCAGCAAAGAGCTTAGGAATTCCTTTGGTTATTCATGAGCAAAATGCTGTTGCAGGCATGAGTAACCGCTGGCTAGCGAAGTTTGCCAACAAAGTGTTAGCCGCTTTTCCATCGGCTTTTGCAAAAGAACAATGTGAAGTGGTAGGTAACCCAGTCAGAGCAAGTGTCGCTAATGTCACTGCTAAGCAAACAACGACACCGATTAATGTGCTGGTGGTAGGTGGTTCACTCGGAGCACAGGTACTAAATGAGACTTTACCTGCTGTATTCAGTGAACTTTCAGCGCTAACAACGCTTAATATATGGCACCAAACGGGTAAAAATAATGAACCGAATGTGACTGCCAGCTATCAACAGTTAGGATTAACTGAAAATAGTAAAGTCGCTGAATTTATTGATGATATGGATAGTGCATATCAATGGGCCGATTTGGTAATTTGCCGTGCTGGTGCGTTAACGGTGAGTGAGATTGCGGCAGCGGGAAGAATGGCCTTATTTGTGCCTTTTCCGCATGCTGTCGACGACCATCAAACTGCCAATGCAAAGTATTTAGTGACTGAGCAAGCAGCGTTGATTATGCAGCAAAGTGAGTTTAACCAAGCGGCGGTTGTTGAGTTATTAGCGCCTTACGTAAAAGCACCAGAAAAAATTTCAACAATGGCAAGTAAAGCAAAACAGCTTGCTATTTTAGATGCCACAGCCAATGTTGCAAAACGCTGTGAGCAACTAGCAGATAGAAGAGATTAGTAGTGAAAGAAAGCACGATGAAAGAAAACAACACTCGTCCTGCGATGCGTCGTATCGACACTATCCACTTTGTGGGTATAGGTGGCGCAGGCATGGGTGGTATTGCCGAAGTACTTGCTTTTGAAGGCTACCGCATCACAGGTTCAGACATTGCGCACAGTGCGATGACTGAGCGCTTAATTAAAGTGGGTGCAGAAGTATTTATTGGTCATGATGAAAACAATGTAAAAGATGCCAGCGTGGTGGTGGTATCAAGTGCGATTAACGAGCAAAATCCTGAGATTAAAGCAGCAAAAGCGGCGCGTATTCCTATTGTTCGCCGCGCAGAAATGTTGGCTGAATTAATGCGTTTTCGCCACGGTATTGCAGTGGCAGGCACTCATGGTAAAACAACAACCACGAGTTTAATCGCGAGCATTTATGCACAAGCAGGCCTTGATCCAACCTTTATTATTGGTGGCTTGCTAAACAGTGCTGGGAGTAATGCTAAGGTTGGTAAAAGTGACTTTTTAATTGCAGAAGCTGATGAGAGCGATGCGTCATTCTTACATTTACAGCCTATGGTATCTGTGATCACAAATATTGAAGAAGATCACATGGATACGTACGGCGGTAGCTTAGAAAAAATGAAAGACACGTATGTTGATTTCATTCATAACTTACCGTTTTATGGTTTAGCTGTGGTGTGTATTGACTCTGAGGTTGCGGCAGAGCTGATCCCTCGCTTTGGGCGTCCTGTTATTACCTATGGTGAGTCGGCAGAAGCTGATTACCGCATGGTTGATTTTAGCCAAACAGCGAATACTTGTTCATTTAATGTTGTAAATAAGCAAGGTGAAAGCCTAGCAGTTACGCTTAATATGCCGGGTAAGCACAATGCGCTTAACGCGACTGCTGCGATTGCGGTCGCTAAAGATCAAAACATCGCTAACCATGCAATTTTAGAAGCGCTAACAAAATTTGAAGGGGTGGGTCGTCGTTTTCAGCATTACGGAAGCTTTGAAAATGAGCGCGGCAATGTCATGTTAGTTGATGATTATGGTCATCACCCATCAGAAGTTGCGGCGACGATTGCGGCGGTTCGTGAAGGGTGGCCAGATAAACGTTTAGTGATGATTTATCAGCCGCACCGTTATAGTCGAACCCGTGATTTATACGAAGACTTTGTCAAAGTACTGGCTGATGTCGATCAGTTATTACTGCTAGATGTGTATTCAGCGGGTGAAGAGCCAATCGTGGGAGCCGACAGCAAGAGTTTATGTCGTAGTTTACGCCAGCGTGGTAAAGAGCCATTACATGTTGCTAGTAACTCTGAGCTTGCCGGTGTCCTAGCAAATACACTGCAAGATAATGATTTAGTTTTAACACAAGGCGCTGGTAACATAGGCCAGTTAGTGAAAAAGTTAGCAGCAACCGAGTTGTCTATTGAACAACTAAAGCAGGTAAACGTATGAGCCAGTTAAGTGACAAATTTGGCAAAGTAGCGGTACTTTTTGGCGGCACATCTGCCGAAAGAGAAGTATCTCTTAAATCAGGCCAAGCTGTATTGAATGCTTTGCAAAGTGCTGGCGTTGATGCCATTGCTTTTGATCCGAAAGATCAGCCGTTATGGCAATTAAAAGAATTAAACATTGAACGTGTATTCATTGCCCTCCATGGTCGTGGTGGTGAAGATGGTACCATTCAAGGTGCACTTGAGTTTATGGGGATTCCATATACAGGCAGTGATGTTTTAGGTTCTGCGCTTGCGATGGATAAAGTACGTTGTAAGCATTTATTTAAGGCAATGGGGCTCAGCACAGCACCTTATGCTGTTGTTGATAGCCGCCATGAGTTTGATAGCCAAGCGATTATTAATGAATTTGGTAAAGTGATGGTGAAACCGTCACATGAAGGCTCAAGTATTGGTATGGCAGAAGCAAACAGCGCAGAGCAACTTGATGCTGCGCTTAACGCTGCATTTAAGTTTGATAGCCAAGTGCTTGTTGAGCAATGGATCACTGGCCGTGAATTTACTGTTGCTGTACTAGGGCAAGATGTTCAGCCTGTCATTGAGATGACGACGCCAAATGGTTTTTATGACTATCAAGCTAAGTATCAATCGAATACAACTCAGTATCATTGCCCTGCAGATATATCTGTGCAAGAAACTGAATTGTTGCAAGATATGGCATTAAAAGCGTTTGATTTAGTGGGTGCAAGTGGTTGGGGCCGTGTTGATGCGATGCGTGATCAGCAAGGTAACTTTTACTTATTAGAAGTAAATACAGTACCAGGCATGACAGAAAAGTCTTTAGTACCAATGGCAGCAAAAGCTAATGGTGCAAGCTTTGAACAATTAGTTGTTCGCATTTTGGAGCAAACCCTTTAATATGCATCCTTTTTTAGAAAAAGCGCAACAATTAAAACAGCAGCTAAATTGGTCGTTGATTTTTGGTGTGAGCTTTTTTCTAGTAGTGATTTTTGCATTAGTAAAAATCACTACAGGCGTCTCAGATTGGTTGGTAGAGAACAAAGACGCACAAATAAAGCACTTATCAGTACTTGGGCAACCCCAATATACTGATGAGAAAGCAATTATTGGTGCAATAAAAAAAGCCGACTTATCGAGTTTTTTTGAATTAGACGTAAAACATGTGCAACGCTTAGTACAAGGCTTGCCTTGGGTGGCAACGGCATCGGTCAGAAAGCAATGGCCAGATACCTTGCAAGTATACGTTGTTGAGCATCAAGCTGTAGCGCATTGGAACAGTGACTTACTGTTAAACCAAGCTGGCGAAGTGTTCCAAGCAAGTAGTGATAAATTACCTACAAGCTTGCCACAGCTATATGGCCCAGAAGGCAGTGAAATCGAGGCGTGGACTGCTTTTAGTCAATTTCAAGAAATGCTCAAAGTGAATAACTTAGAGCTGACCAGTTTAGCGCTTTCTGAGCGCTTTTCGTGGCAGTTATGGCTTGATAACGGCATTCGCCTGAACTTAGGCCGCAAAGAAAAAGCAAAGCGTGTACAGCGTTTTATTGACGTGTATCCGCGCATGGAACAACGTGCAGATGCACAAATCGATGTTGTTGATTTACGGTATGATACCGGTCTTGCAGTGAGCTGGAAGCCAGTGCAAGAAGAACAATTAGAAAATAAGAGTAAGGCATGACCAAGTCAGCAGAAAGAAACCTAGTGATTGGATTAGACGTTGGCACATCGAAAGTTGTGGCCACCGTTGGTGAAATCACCGCAGATAACAAACTAAGCATTGTGGGTGTTGGCAGCCAAGTATCGCATGGTATGGATAAAGGCGGCGTTAACGACCTTAACCTTGTTTCTGAATCGATTCGTCGAGCTATAGATGAAGCTGAGTTGATGGCTGATTGTCGTATTAGCTCTGTTTATTTAGGTATTTCTGGAAAACATATCCAGTGCCAAAATGAAAGCGGTGTCGTGGCAATTAATAACACGGAAGTGACTGACGAAGATATTGAAAATGTCATTCACATTGCTCGTTCAGTGCCTATTTCGGCAGAACGAAAAATGCTACATGCATTGCCACAAGAATACAGCATCGATATGCAAGAGGGGATTAAAAACCCACTTGGCATGAGCGGTGTGCGTATGGAAGCTCGCGCGCACATCATTACTTGCTCAAACGATATGGCAAAGAATATCGAGAAATGTGTTGAGCGTTGTGGCCTTGAAGTGGATCAGTTGATCTTCACTGCACTGGCATCATGTTATTCAGTACTCACAGATGACGAAAAAGAGCTCGGTGTAGCCGTGTTAGATATCGGTGGTGGCACCATGGATATCACCATTTATATTAATGGTGCGCTTCGTCATTCAGCGGTTATTCCTGTGGCGGGTAACCAAGTGACTGGTGATATTGCAAAAATATTTAGAACACCTATATCACATGCTGAGTCACTCAAAGTACAATATGCGTGTGCGAGTAGCCAAATGGCAAGCAACGAAGACACAATTGAAGTACCGAGTGTTGGTGGCCGACCTGCGCGTATTATGTCGCGCCATACTTTAGCTGAGGTTGTTGAGCCACGTTTTAGAGAATTATTCGAGTTGGCGATGGAAGAAATACGCCGCTCAGGTTTTGAAGACCAAATTGCTGCAGGTCTCGTCATTACTGGCGGAACAGCAAAAATGACAGGTGCAATGGAAGTGGCAGAAGACATTTTCCAAATGCCAGTCAGAATTGGCAAACCAATCGGGATTGTTGGTTTGACAGATTATGTAGATGATCCTTCGTACGCGACCGCGGTTGGTTTGTTACAATACGGCCGTACAATGCAATCGATGAATGCACAAAAGTCGAAAGCTGAAGGTGATAATAATTGGTGGAACCGTATTACTAAGTGGTTCCAAGGTGAGTTTTAAGACTCAAGTCGGAGAGTAAACATGTTTGATATGATGGAACAGCACAGCGAAGAAGCTGTCATTAAAGTAATTGGCGTGGGCGGTGGCGGCGGTAACGCTGTTGAGCACATGGTAAAACAACAAATTGAAGGCGTACGTTTCATTGCTGCGAATACGGATGCACAAGCATTACGTAATTCATCAGCAGATGTAACTGTACAGCTAGGTACACAAATCACCTCTGGTCTAGGTGCGGGTGCTAACCCTGAAGTGGGTCGTAACTCTGCTGAAGAAGACGCTGAGACTATCCGTGCCAGCCTTGAAGGCGCTGATATGGTATTCATCGCAGCAGGTATGGGCGGCGGTACTGGTACAGGTGCTGCGCCAGTGGTTGCTAAAATTGCTAAAGAGTTAGGCATTTTAACGGTTGCTGTTGTAACGCGCCCGTTTGACTTTGAAGGTAAAAAGCGTGCTGCAGCTGCTGAACAAGGCATTAATGAATTGTCAGAAACTGTAGACTCGCTTATTACAATTCCGAACAATAAATTGCTTAAAGTTTTAGGCAAAGGCACTACACTATTAGATGCCTTCGCAAAAGCGAATGACGTGTTATTTGGTGCGGTACAAGGTATTGCAGAGCTAATCACACGTTCAGGTCTAATCAACGTGGATTTCGCCGACGTACGTACTGTTATGTCAGCGATGGGTACTGCGATGATGGGCACAGCATCAGCATCTGGTCCTGACCGTGCGCAAGAAGCAGCTGAAGCGGCTATCTCAAGCCCACTACTTGAAGATGTCGATTTAACAGGTGCTAAAGGTATCCTAGTTAATATCACTGCAGGTATGGATATTGCGATTGAAGAATTTGAAATTGTTGGTAACCACGTTAAAGCACTTGCGTCAGAAAACGCAACAGTGGTTGTAGGTGCGGTAATTGACCCTGAAATGAGCGACGAGTTACGTGTAACGGTTGTTGCAACAGGTTTAGGCGGCGATCGTCGTCCACAGTTTGGTATTGTTGATAATGGCTTTAAGAAAGCATCAGGTTCTGATGTACAAAGCTCAATGAACCAAACAACTAGCAGCATGTATGTACCAAGCTTTGCAAGTCAAGGTAGCAGCGATGATGTAAGCATGTCATCTGCGTCTGAAAAGCAAGAGCCAGTACAACAAAGTACAACGAGCAGCTCAGTATCTAGCAGCACTGAGAGCAGCAAAAAATCTGATAAGTCAGAAGGGGGAGATTATTTCGATATCCCTGCTTTTCTTAGAAAGCAAGCTGACTAAATAGACTTTTACTGGTTATTTTGTTCGATAAATAAACAAATTGGCAGCTGGATGTATTTATGATACAATTCGCCGTCTAACTGTAACTATAAGTGAGCGAACCTATGATTAAACAGCGTACGATTGCAGAAGTAGTCAAAGCCATAGGAATTGGACTTCATAAAGGTGAGAAGGTCACTATTACTCTCCGACCTGCGAGCGCAAATACTGGGATAGTATTTCGTCGCGTAGACCTTGATCCGGTTGTTGATTTTGAAACAACACCAGAAGCCGTTGGTGATACGCAACTGTGTACCTGTTTAACAAACAAAGATGGCGTTCGCTTATCAACGACTGAGCACCTTATTGCGGCGGTAGCGGCAATGGGTATTGATAATCTAATTGTTGAATTAGACAGCTCAGAAGTACCAATTATGGATGGTAGTGCATTACCATTCATCTATTTGTTACAAAAAGGCGGCATTAAAGAAGTAAATGCAGCTAAGCGCTTTATTCGTATTAAAGAAAAAGTACGTATTGAAGAAGGCGATAAATGGGCTGAGATCGAACCATACGATGGTTTCCACATCGATTTTGAAATTGCGTTTGATCATCCAGCAATCAATGAAAGCCGCCAACGTATCGGTTTAGATATCACGGCACAAAGCTTCACTGAAGAAATCAGCCGCGCACGTACTTTCGGCTTTATGAAAGATATCGAGTATATGCACGCTAACAACCTAGCATTAGGTGGTAGCATGGATAACGCAGTTGTATTGGATGAGTTTAAAGTACTTAATCCAAACGGATTACGTTACAGCGATGAGTTTGTTAAACACAAGATCTTAGACTGTGTGGGCGATATGTTTATGACTGGCCACAACATTCTAGGTAAAATCACGGCTTATAAATCAGGCCATGATTTAAACAATAAACTACTTCGTAAAATTATGGCGACTGAGTCAGCATGGGAATGGGCAACATTCGATACCCCAGTGACTATGCCAGCACCAGGCCTAGAAGTAGCGACAGCTTAATCGCAAGCATATTACAGTTATAAAAAATGACGCTTTAAGCGTCATTTTTTTTGCCAAACTATTATCAAGATTTATAACCCTAGAATAGCTTCAAGCTCAACCAACTGATTGATCTGATAAGTTGGTTTAATGTCCTCTGGTAACTCAACCCCAGGGTGTTGTAACCAACACGTGTCGATACCTACATTGTGACCACCTAAAATATCACTGGCAGCTGTATCGCCTACCATTAAAATCTGCTCTTTTGGCGGATTCCCCATTAATTGAAATGTATGTTGAAAAATCTCTGGGGCAGGTTTTGCTTTACCGACTAACTCTGAAATAACCAGCCAATCGAACATATCCTGTAAACCGGTGTGCTCTAGGCGTTTTTGTTGTAACTTAGCAAACCCATTGGTAATAATGCCTAGCTTGGCGTGTGATTTTAACTTTGTAAGCAAGTCAACTGCACCAGGTAATGGCACACAAATAGAGGCCATAGCATCCAAGAAGCCATCGTTAAGTTCTTTTGCTGGCACATCGAGTCTATTAGCCCATTCTGTAAAGCGAGTTATCTGTAGCTCGCTGGCGGTAATTTCATGCTTTTGATAAGCAACCCAAAGCGGCTTATTGGTTGCTTGGTAATGATGATAATCTGACTCAGTAAATTCTACGCCGTAATGTGCAAACATCACTTTTAAACCTTCGAATGCATTAAAACTAAATAACGTTTCATCTGCATCGAATAATACGTGGCTATACTTCATGGTTATCCTAATTACTGGTTGAATAGGGTAGGGTGTGAAAATGGCGCCATAGCCAATGTCAGCGCTTGTACATAAGTACTTTCGCGCGTGGCAAGATGATTGGTTAATAAGCCAATAGCACCACCTTGTTGTTTGATATTAACGGTATTGAATGCCTCATCCATGACATCACCTAGTTCTTTACCAGCTAGCAAGGCATCGTAAAAAGGTTGCGGTAACGGTAGGTTGCTACTGCGACCAACGCTAAATTGTTGCTTGTTTGCAATCACTACAAAGGCAAAGGTTGCAGCGCCATAACTAAATTGTTCTGCGCCGCCTTCCATTGCTGCATAAAAGTCGGCGTCAAAGTGATCTTGACAATACTTAACACGATTTTCAGCGCCGATACGGGTTTCATCTTCGCCTAGCGGCTGATCAGGCACACCAGAAGGTGCATCTTCACCTTTGCATTCAATGGTATGATTTGGGAAATAAAGACTAAAGACATGTTTAGCCGCGTTAATTTTAACGGGGTTCTTTGAACCAACAATAACACGTAAAGTTTGTTTCAAGCCGACGACTCCATTGTTTTCACCAGAGTCAGCAGTGTACCCGAGTGAGTTAAATCGGCAAGTCAACCGGGGCTAAATTTTCAAGGGCGCGTTTTTTCAAAATAATATCTTTGATCAATGGGGTTAACACAAGCTCCATAGCTAAACCCATTTTGCCTCCAGGTACCACAAGGGTATTGATACGAGACATAAAGCTGCCTTCAATCATGCTCAAATAGTACGGAAAATCTACGTCATCTATGCCTCGAAAGCGAATAACAACAAAGCTTTCGTCTAAAGAAGGAATATCTTTTGCGCTGAATGGGTTTGAGGTATCAACCGTCGGCACTCGCTGGAAGTTAATATGAGTACGCGAAAACTGCGGAGTAATATGATTTATGTAATCGTCCATCGAGCGCACAATAGAGCCCATTACCGCTTCACGAGAGTGGCCTCGTTCAGAGGTATCGCGAATGAGCTTTTGGATCCACTCAAGGTTAATAATAGGCACCATGCCAATCAATAAATCGACATGCTTAGCAACATCATGATTCTCATCGACAGCACCACCATGTAGACCTTCATAGAATAGAATATCTGTATTTGATTCTAAGTCTTGCCAAGGTGTAAAGGTGCCCGGTAATTGGTTATAAGGGACCGCTTCGTCGAAAGTATGTAAGTAGCGTCTGATTTTACCTTGCCCGGTTTCACCATATTGGTAAAAAAGCTCCTCAAGGGCGCCAAAATCATTAGCTTCTCGGCCAAAGTAGCTAATATGCTTGCCTTCTTGCTGTGCTTCACGGACTTTTTTATCCATTTCTGGACGTGTATAACGATGAAAGCTATCGCCTTCGATGAAGGCTGCATCAATGCTTAAGCTTCTAAAAATGTGCTTAATTGCATTGGTGGTTGTGGTAGTCCCCGCCCCAGATGAACCGGTAATAGCGATGATAGGGTGTTTAGCTGACATAATTATTCTCGTTATTGTTGATACCAGTCGGCTTAAATTGTTAACCATTCTAGCGTGTTAAATGGTCAGTTACTTAGCTCGATTGGTATTATCGTGCATAAAATCAATCAGTAGAAACTGATAAAAAACGAACACGTCCTAGTTATAAAGGTCGAGCATGGTAAGGTCAAGTGACTGGCGGATTAATTAACGCTATCATGGGCTGATAAAAATTAAAACGAGAGAACAACATGAAATCGATTTCGTCTTTACTTTTGGTCGCAGCAGGGACATTTTTTACCAGTCACTTACATGCAGCGATGCCTAAAAGCGAAATATTACTTGCCGAGTTAGACACCCCATATGGTATGCAGGTGTCGCGAGTAACAGATGATAAAGCTTATAATAATCAACCATTTTTAGTTGATGCAGGGCTTTACTATACCCATGAGGTTGTTGACGAAAATGGCCAGTCACAAACCGATATTGCGTTTTATGACTTTACATCTAAGAGCAGCGTGAATATCACCAACACGCCTGTCAGTGAATACTCGCCTACGCTGATGCCAAATCAGCAAGCCTTGTCGGCAATCGTGGTCGAAGCAGATGGCAAGCAAAAGTTATGGCAGTATCCATTAGCAGAAGAATCTGTTGCTAGCCGAGTTTTTGAATGGATTGAGCCGGTTGGCTACCACGCTTGGGGCGCTGATGAAGACCTGATCATGTTTATCTTAGGTGAGCCGCATACGTTGCAATACACTCGTGTTGCAGCTGCTAAACCGCGTGTCATTGCCGGTGATATTGGCCGAACTTTAATTTTTGATAAACACACAAACAGTTACTTGTTTAGTTATAACAAAAACAACCAACATTGGGTTGCACGCTTTGCGCCGCAAACTGAGGAAGTTAGTGATTTATTTAGATTACCGGAGTCGGTGCAAGACTTTGCTTTAATTGACAAAGACACTGTAGCCTATGCGGTTAATAACCGAGTTCATAAGCGCAGTTTGACAGAGCCTGAAGTGGTATCACAGTGGCTTGATTTAAGACGCTTTTGTGAAGGCTCAATCTCGCGTTTAAATTACAAACAGAGCAAACTGGCATTTGTATGTAATAAATGAGTAACGGTTTTTGCTTGATTGCTGTACTGTGGCTAAACTATCCCGTTATATGTAAGGAACGCCTTTGTCTTTTTCTGCCGAGCAAGTGAGTGTACAGCTGGTTAAAGCGGGCTGCCGCAGTAATTTTAAGATTAAAAATATTAACGAATTTATGCCAGCTAGCTCAAAAGAGGCATTTTATGTTCATGAGCAAAGTGGCCAAGCAAAAATTGTTATTAGACCTATATTTGAAGTATTCAGTGCTGATTTCGAGTCAATAGAGGGCATTACGCGTATCAAAGACTACTTTCACAGTAGTGAAATGACCCGCTTTCCAACTCGCATTCATAAAAGTGCACAGCCCATTCATTATGGTATTGCATTTAAAGTCACCTCACCTGACGCTGCTGAGCAATTTATAACTAAGTTAACTGCTATTTTAGCGCAATAAAAAAGGGCCACATTGTGGCCCTTTTTGCATTTGCTTTAATTAGCGCTTAAGGAAGCTATTCACCGAGTTTAACTCACGGTTTTTCAGTGCAATACAATCATTAATGCTTTCTTCAAGCTTACTAAGAGAACGTGCATAACCTGGTACTTCAGTGATTTTATCGTTGAAGAAGGTTTTGGTTT
This sequence comes from Pseudoalteromonas shioyasakiensis, assembly GCF_022398475.1. Lineage (GTDB taxonomy): Bacteria > Pseudomonadota > Gammaproteobacteria > Enterobacterales > Alteromonadaceae > Pseudoalteromonas. The sequence continues at coordinate 90,334 of NZ_JAKEVM010000001.1, forward strand.
TCTCTAAGCTTTTCGCATCACAGCTTGCCGTCGTGAAGAACGGTAAATTTGGTACAAAGAACGGTGGTAAGTTCTTAGTGATGGCATCGTAATTGTTGTAAATCCACTCAATAAACAGTGCTTCACGCTCTTTACCATAGCCTAACCCACCTAATAACGTACGCATATCAGAGGCTGTTACGTTATCTGTTAAGCTGTATTCTAGAACCGCTTTTTGTAACTCAGGTTTACCAAAGTAACCCATCGCTGCCAGCATCTTAGTACGCACTTGTGGATCTTTGGTGGTTTTAAAGGTTTGTTTGTACTTTTCAAGTAACTTTGCATCGCCATGGTAAGCCGCAAGGTTTAAGTAAGTTGAGGCTAAATATGGGTCAACATTTTCAGGGTTGTTTAAGTACAGTGCCGCTTGTGCTTTTGCGGTATCAATGACTTTTTGGTCTTGACCATCAAAACCTAAACGGGCAATAACTTGCGCACGCAATTGCGATACCGCGGCATCTTCACCTGCTTTTGCTGTTAAACCATATTGTTTAGCAGCTGGTGCAATGCTGTTACGGATAAACTTAGGCCATAATTCACGGTTGCTGTCGTCTTCGAATACGCGTTTTTGAGCAGCAAGGTAACCTAATGCTGTGTTTGCTACTAATGGGTGAGCATCACTCACAAAGGCTTCTAAAGTTTGCATTAAGTGAGCCGCAGATATAACGCCTGCATCAAGTAATGAATCAACCGCAGAAAGTAGCGCTAAGCGTTCACGCACCGTTAGCTTGTCAGCTGCGTTCTCTAGTAGGGCATTAAACTGAGCATCATCTAATACCCAGCGGTAATAACCCATGGCACCTTGATCTGGGTAGATCCACTCAGGTTCAAAGTCGAGAGTTAGTTGCTGTGTTTCTTTATTCAGCAGTACATTTGCGGTTTTAACTTTGTCGCCCGCACCATACTTAATTGCAACCGGAACATTCCACAGTTGTGCAGGCGCATCAACGCCAGCATTTACAAAGCGGCTTTGGCTGATATTAATTTTCTTACCGTCTTGCGTTACTTTGATAAGTGGGAAAGATGACTGTTCGATAAACGATTTAAGAACACTTGCTACATCTTTATTAGACGCTTCGCCTAGTGCTTGCCATAGATCAGCAGCTTCTGCATTTTTATACGAGAATTTCTTCAAGTAAGCACGAATACCTTGCTGGAATGCCTCTTCGCCAATCCAGTTTTCAACCATAGATAAAACCGCACTCCCTTTACTGTAGGCAAGGCCAAGGCCATCCATGATATCAGCTTCAGTTTTGATTGGCTTACGAATAGGTTTAGTACTTAAACGCGCATCCAGTGCCATTACATGGTTTTGTGGTAAGTCTAAGTGCGACTCAAATTCAGGGTTGATTTGTGCAGTGATTTTCGCTGCCATCCAACTTGCGAATGCTTCGTTTAACCATAAATCATTCCACCACTTCATAGTCACTAGGTTACCGTACCACTGGTGAGCTAACTCATGGGCAATGATTGATACATTACGCTCTTTTTTGCTGCGCGTTGCTGTTGCTAGGTCTACTAGCAAAATGTCTTCACGGTAAGTCACTAGGCCTGCGTTTTCCATTGCGCCAAATGGAAACTCTGGTACCGCCACTGAGTCTAGCTTTTTGTATACGTAAGGAATGCCAAAATAATCTTCTAGCGCTTTTAACACACGCGGCATATTTTCTTTTGCGTAATCAGCAAGGTGAATTTTACCTTGCGGAGTCAGTACACGGCCAGGGATTGGCATGCCTTTAATTTCAAGCTCTTCAAACGGACCCACAGCCATAGCGACTAAGTACGAAGGAATAGGTGGCGTTTTGTCGAAAAAGTGCGTTGTCATATCGCCGTCTACTTTGGTTTTTAAAACCGGTGTATTGGCATACACTTTTTGTGATGTTGGCGCTGTGATAGTTAGCTGAAAAGGTATTTTATAACTTGGCTCGTCAAAAACCGGGAATGCACGACGCGCATCGCTCATTTCAAATTGCGTGAAAAGATAAGGTGTACCTTGATCTAAAGTTTTATATAAACCAACACTTTGACGATTATAAGGTGCGGTAAAATCAACTTTTAAAGTGTATTTTCCTGGTTGGATTTTTTCTTCACAAGCGAATTTAACTTTGCCTGTTTTTAGCATTTCAACACTTAGGTCACAGTTTTCTGCACCTAAAATTTTCGCCATGCTAACTGCATAATCAATACCGTTTAATTCGATATAATTCGTTGCTTCTAGAACCTCTAAAGCAATTTCGGTATGACCAGAAAAATTGTCTTTGGCAGGATCAAGCGTAAGTTCTACTTGTTGTGAGCTAGGCTTGGCAAGCTTTTCGATAACATATTCATTGGCATGGGCAGAGCTAACAGCAAGTGCAACACTCACCGTTAATAGGCTTTTTAAGAACATAAGTATCCCTGATTTTTTGTTGTTAGAAAGGCACCTGCTATGAGGGGCGAATCACCATGCTATCAGGTTTTAATTTGAACAGTAATAAATAGTTAGTAACAAAGTTTGTCAGTTAATTATGGCGTTCAATGAAACGCTGCCAATGCAGTTGCGGGTTTATTTGTCGTATGTTTTGCAGCACGGTATTTAATAACTGCATATCAGTAAAGCGCTGCTCGTTGAAATCTTTAAAACCAAGCAAGTAGTTAAAGGCGTCTTTGCTATTTGCTTGCAGTGCATGAATTCGCACTTGTTGTTCAAAGTTGAGCCGTAAACTGCTTATCGCGGTTTTCATACCTTGCTGATCAACTGTAGGAATAGCGCACTTTTGTAAATAACCAGCGCGTTCACCTTCACCCGAAAACCAAATACGTACTTTTTCGCTATAGCGACCTGATTTAGCGGGTAAATCAAACATCAGTCGTTGCTGATTTTGCTCATTTAAATAGCCTAAGTATTGGTCAAGTCCTGCATCGAGTAATGCATTGTGGATAGGGACATAGCGGGGTTTTATCTTGCCATGTGTATGAAAATCAAAGCAGCGAATTCCATCAAGGGTGACGATGTTATCAAGGGTTAAGTGGCCAATTTCATCACTGTAGGCACCGGTGTAATAGGCAAATAAAGGCAGCCAAAAGTGCCAATGCTTAGCTTGTTCACGTGCTAAACGCTGATCACCATAAATGTAACCATTATACAGGGTATGTAATTCCATGGCCGAAAAGGGCCTACGACCAAGATGGGACTTCAACCTAATACCTTGATAATAAAGATGTGTCGAAGAGTATAACTGATATACCCAAACCACCTCAAGATGCGAGCTTCAGTTGGAATTAAAAGCGATTTAGGCAAGGCATTGATTGCAAGTAATAGTGGTTCTATTGTTAAAATCAATATAAGTATCAAGTTTCCAGCTAAACGACACTGCCATAAATACGGCCGTGTCGTTATAAGCTTAAGGATTGCGATTAATCGCAAAGAGCTTTAGCTAAACCAACCGGTTCGATTTCAACGCATACTTGATCATCGTTCCAGTTTAAACCAACAAGCGCATCATCTTCGTTAAGGTCTTCAACCCACTCATCAAGAAATTCGTCTAGGCCAATTTCAACAGGGGTATAGTCTTGCCACTCATCTTTACATTGCGCTTTTGCAGCGTCTTCAGTACCCCAAAGTAATAACACATCAGTGTCGCTAAATTGGTTTGATTCACAGACAACAAAACCACCATCTTCGGCACCCAGTGCCCACATAGATTCGTTCAAACGAACTTTTTCTACAAAGCTAACTAATTCTGATTCAATTTCGATATCGCTCATTTGCGTAACCCTTATCTTTATATTCGTGGATCTGTTTGTTGTACCGCCGCTTTATCGGCGAATTTATGATAAAAAACCACTAAGTTTTCTAGTTGGCTTAAATCAGTTAATTCGCGGAAGCGGATCCAATCTAGCAAGCAGTATAAACTGATGTTGAGGTATTCACAGCTTTTAAATACTGGCTCCGATAAATGAGTATTTAAATAGGCTAATGTTTCAACAATTCGTTCATTCTGTAAATTAAAAAATAGTTTGTCGCTGTTGGTATCAAGCCCTGAACGCTGACAAAGTAAAATTTCTACCAGTGAATCATTGCAGGCATTGATAATGGTTAAGTAGTTCTCTTGCTGCCAGCTAAGTAACGGCTGATCAGCTTTCTCTAGTAGATAGCGGATAATTGAGTTGGAATCACATAAGGTAAAATCATGGTCGATTAATACAGGAATTTTTCTGGCAGGGTTATGAGCAATCATGGTTTGTCTGTCTTGCTCAGAGAAAATATCCAAATTAACAAAATCAATAGGTAGGTTATTAAGTGTCGCCCAAATCCGAATACGGCGCACAAAAGGTGAGGTAGTAGAGCCTAGTAATTGCATGATGGTGTCCTTTGCAAAAAAAAGCCGCTGTGAAGCGGCTTTTTGAAATCAATTTGTTAATTAGTCAGTACGGCTTGTTACTTCTAGAAGATGATAACCAAACTGGGTTTGCACTGGGCCTTGAACTTGGTTAATTGGTGCAGAGAATACGACTTTGTCGAACTCTGGAACCATCATGCCAGGGCCAAACTCACCTAATGCGCCGCCATCTTGACCAGATGGGCAATTAGAGTGAGCACGAGCAAGCTCTGCAAAGTCAGCTCCTTGCTCAATTTGCTGTTTTAAATCTAAACAGTGAGCTTCACTGTCTACGAGAATGTGTCTTGCACTGGCTACTGCCATAACATCTCCTAATGTGTGTTTTAGTATTAAATTACTAGTTTAGTTCAATATTTACCGAACGAAAAATTAAATTTATTTTGCAGTCAGCTCAGCTTCAATTGCATCACGTAAAGTTTGCGATTGTGGCTTAGTTTTACTATTAAAGCGCTGCACTGTCTTACGGTCAGCAGACACTAAATATTTGTAAAAGTTCCAGTTAGGTGAGCTGGTTGCTTCGTTTAGGTGTTTGAATATCGGGTTTGCATCGCTACCGCGAACGGCACTGGTAGCAAGCATATTAAAGGTTACGCCATAATTAATGAAACATACTTTTGCAGTGTCTTTTTCATCGTCTTCTTCTTGGAAAAAGTCATCTGATGGAAATCCTAGTACTACTAAGCCTTGGTCTTTATATTCTTTATGAATAGCCTCTAAGCCTTCAAACTGGCCGGTAAAACCACAATTACTAGCGGTATTGACTATTAGGAGTGGTTTGTCTTTGAATTCGCAGAAGTTAATTGACTCTTTTGAGCGTAACTTTCTCATTGTAACATTGGTAAAGTCATCACATTGGCTGCTTGCTTTAGCAGTTGGCGTAGCCTCAGTAGTTTGTGCTGCAAGGTTGGTTGTTATTAGACCTGCTGCAAGTAACAAAGCATATTTATACATAGTTATTTCCCGCTAGTTATTTGTGATGAATATACGCTAATATGCAGCAAAGTGATCATTTAATTTCAGCTATTTATGACGATTCGCAAAGCAATACAAAACGATTTAACTGACATAGTCGCTATTTATAACGAGACCATCCCTGGCCGTATGGTAACCGCAGATACTGAAGAGGTGTCGGTTGCAGACAAACAAGCTTGGTTTGATAGCCATACAGAAAAAAGACCTATTTTTGTTTTTGAGCAAAAAGGTAAAGTGCTTGCTTGGCTGAGTTATAAGTCGTTTTATGGTCGCCCAGCCTACGATGGTACCGTTGAAATTAGCATTTACATCACCCAGCAAGCTCAAGGGAAGGGACTTGGTAAACAATTGCTTACATTTTCAGAACAGCATGCAAAAACACTTGATATCAAGGTGTTATTAGCTTTTATCTTTAGTCATAACCTACCAAGTATAAAACTGTTTAATCGCTTTGATTACAAGGTCTGGGGAGAGCTTCCCGAGATTGCGATCATGGATGATAAAGCCTATAGCCTTACTATTTTAGGTAAGCGTTTAGACAGTTAATTAGCTAAAAAGCTAATAAAAAATGCGGTACAAATTGTGACCCATTGCGATTTTAGGCTACGCTAAAATAGGTATTTATTATTAAGCGAGTCTAGTCTACTGTGCGAAGAATATTGATTGTTGATAGCAATAGTGTTTTAGCAATGCGGGTCAAGGTGCTACTAGAGCTGATTGGCTGTCGAGTTGAGCTATTACATTTTGCAATGGTTGATGATGCTGTTTTAGAGCAAGACTTTGATCTTGTTGCAGCTTCTCATGGTGTACCAACCACTGTTATTAAAACGCTAATGGGAGTGTTCGCACAAGAGCACTTCTTGCTGCTAGCGCCTAAAGCGCAGCGTAGTGATTTACTAGAGCATTTTAGTGAAGTAAATCGCCTATTACCTAATGCTGTGGTGATTTACCCCTTCTTTGCTAATAAAGAAATTAGCTCTTTATTAGAAGGGGTACTTGAGCTCGACAGCGATAATATTCTTCAACTTCCTACCGTGTTACTCGTTGATCACTGCGCAGAACGTTTGGCGCAAATAGCCCTAAACCTAAAAGGGGCACATATTAAAACCTTCACAGCTGATAATACTGCATCTGCTATGGATGTTATTAAAGAGCAGAACATTGATTTACTCATAAGTGATTTTACTTTTACTGATGGCACTGGACTTGAGCTCTTTAATAAGCTCAAAACATGTCAGCCTAATAGCCGCTGTTTACTTTATACTTCTAAACCTGATCAAGTCTCGATGGTGGCAGCTATTCGTCAAGGGGTAGAAGATGTGCTCATCAAGCCGGTTGATGATAATAGCCTGCTGCAATCAGTACATAAACTGTGGCAAACAGAACTATTAAGGCGTCATAACACTGAATTAGTCGAGCGTTTGCAAAATACAGTTGATGCACTCATAGAAAAAGACAGCTTACTACGCGTAATTTTTAAGCATACACCCGATGCCATTATTCTATTTGAGCGTGGTGGTAAGGTTATAGAAACTAACGACGCCTGCGAGCAGCTTTTTGAAAAACCGCTGAAAGAATTTGAGAATTGCTCTGTTTTTGAATTTTTTGATGTTGCTTCAACTGAGCGCATCAAAGATAAGATTGCGACTTTAAGTAAAAACCGACAATTTAGTTGTGACTTACGACTACTCAAGAAAAACGGCAGTGAGGTGCCTTTAGTTGGCTCGTTTAACGAAATCGACCACCACGGCGAAATTGCGCTAGCGGTGATCTTTAAAAATGTTACGCATCTTAAAGAGAAAGAAGATTTACTCGTTGAAGCAAAAGATTTGCTTGAAGAAGAGGTCAAAGCCCGCACAGCTCAGTTAGAGCATGCTAAAAATGTGGCAGAAGCGGCAAATCACAGTAAATCTGAGTTTTTAGCGAACATGTCTCATGAACTTAGAACACCTATGCATTCTATTTTAAGCTTTGCTCGCTTTGGGCTTGATAAGGTTGCTAATGACGATTTAAGTAAAGACAAGTTAAACAAGTATCTATCTAGAATTGAGCAAAGTGGTGAGCGGTTACTATCGCTGCTGAATAACTTACTCGATCTCTCAAAGCTCGATGTCGGGAAATTCCCGTTCAATCCGCAAAAGCATAACTTAAGCAATATTATAAAAACCAGCATTGATGATGTGTCGGGCACAGCCCTAGAAAGAAGTATTGCTATTCGGCCTATAGGTTTTGAACAGGGCATTGTGCTTGAGTGCGACGAAGAACAAATTAATCAAATTATGCGTAACTTGATAGGTAATGCACTGAAGTTTAGTGAGCCAAATAGCGAAATTGATATTTGTTTAGCGGTGAATGAGCAGATGGCCGAAATCGCTGTTATTGACCGCGGAATAGGGATCCCTGAACAGGAACTTGAAAAGATTTTTGCTAAGTTTGAGCAAAGCAGTAAAACCAACAGTGGTGCGGGAGGCACTGGGCTTGGATTAGCTATTTGCCGGGAATTTGTAGCCTTACATCAAGGCACTATTTCGGCAAGTAACAATGAGTACGGGGGCGCTACTATTTTGGTACGGCTGCCCTTAGAAATAGACTTGCCGCAACACTTGGCAAATGAACAACAGTCTATATCGATGAATTAATAAAAGGGAAGAGATAATTATGGCCTTGAAACGTATTTTAGCGGTTGATGATGAACCATTTAATTTAGAAATTATTGAAGAGATCCTTGAAGATCTCGATTTTGAGCTGAAAATGGTTAATAGCGGCCCAGAATGCTTAGAAGTCGTAGAGCAGTTCGACCCACAAGTGATTTTACTCGATGTGAGCATGCCACAAATGAGTGGTTACGATGTCTGTCGTAAGCTGAAAGAAAACCCCAATACACAAAAAATTATTGTGATGTTTGTCTCAGCCAGGGGCACGGTTGAGGAGCGCATGGAAGGCTATTCTGTTGGTGCAGAAGACTACATTGTTAAACCATTTAGTCATGGTGAATTAAAACTTAAGTTACAACATTTAAATCAAGTACTAATTGAAAAAGAATCGCTAGAACAACAAGTTGAAGATGCTACGTCAACGGCATTTAATGCCATGGCAAACAGCAGTGAAATGGGACAAATTGTTAATTACATCGAGCATATTGGTTCGATTGATAATGAACAAGAGCTCGGCAAAGCCTTTTTAAACTGTTTAGGTGCGTTTGATTTACAAAGTAATGTGGAGTTTAGGTTAGATAACGAAGTATTACATTTCTCTGTGTCGGGTGTGTGCTCGCCGATTGTGATCGAGCTGTTTGAAATGCTGAAAAGCAAAGGTCGATTGCATGAGTTCTCAAATCGGATTTTAGTAAACTATGAAATGATTAGTTTGCTTATCTTAAATATGCCTGGGCAAGACCCCGATAAGCATGGTCGAATTCGAGACCATATCTGTTTTTTAGTCAGTGTTACAGAGCAACAGCTAAAAGCGATTCTCACTAAAAAAGAGCTTCTTCAGCAACAGCAACAGTTAAATGATGCTGTAGGTAAGGTGCACAGCAAATTTACAGGTTTGATTGAGCTTTTAAATGAAAACCGTATCAATAACGAAGCTGTATTTAAGCGGCTTCAAGAAGACTTAGAAAGTCGCATACCGACCATGGGCTTAGATGAAGACCAAGAGGTGTTTATCTATCAAAAGGTCGACGAAACCATTCAGAACTCAGTGGCTCGAGAGGAGTCTGTAAAAGGGGTTAAAGCGGCCTTTAAAGAAATTGAGAATGACCTATCGCTATTATTAACGCGGTAGGGCAAAGCTTGAGCTAGTCATCAAGCATCTCTGGGTAGGCCTTTTTCAACAATGCGAATTAAGCGCGCAGTTTTACGAAGCTTTAACTGGCGCTTATTTTTTTGCTGATCAAGCGCCCATTCAATATGCTCAGCGACCAAAGCTGTAGCTGTTGTTAATCTTTGCGCTAACGCCTCAATTATTTGCTCATTGTAATCAGCGTTACCTAATCCGACAGCGAGGTTTCTTAACCAACGTTCGTGGCCAATGCGGCGTATAGGGCTGCCTTCGGTATTTTTAAGAAAGGTTGCTTCATCCCATGCAAATAAAGTCAGTAAGTCTTGATCTTTAAGCTGCTTTCTTGGATGAAAGTCAGCTTCATCGGTAAGCTGACCATAGCGATTCCATGGACAGACTAATTGGCAGTCATCACAGCCATAAATACGATTCCCTAACAGTGGGCGATACTCTTCTGGAATCGCGCCTTGCAGTTCAATAGTAAGGTAAGAGATACATTTACGGGCATCGACTACATAAGGCTCGACAATCGCACCGGTTGGGCACAGCGTCATACAGGCAACGCATTTCCCACAGCCTTCAAAGCTATTTTCTTCATCAATAGGGAGCGGTATATCAACAAACAGCTCACCTAAGAAAAACCAAGAGCCCGCCTCTTTATTGATTAATAAGCTATGTTTTCCACGCCAGCCCAAGCCTGCCTTTTCGGCTAGTTGTCTTTCAAGCACGGGGGCTGAGTCAACAAAGGGGCGAAAACCGAGCTGGCCAACTTGCTGCTCTATTTTTTGGCCTAACTTTTTCAGACGGTTGCGAATTAACTTATGATAGTCACGACCCAATGCATAGCGACTAATGTACGCTTTATCAGTCTGTTTGAGGTTTTTAGCAAAGCTTGCATCAGGCGGCAGGTAGTTCATTTTTACTGAGATGACTCGCTGCGTGCCAGGTACCAGCTCTGCTGGGCGCGCTCGCTTCATACCATGGGCTGCCATGTATTCCATCTCACCGTGATAGCCTAAATCTAACCAGCGCTGTAGCTGCGCTTCATGCTTCGTTAGGTCAATATCAGTGATCCCGACTTCTGCAAAGCCAAGGTCTTTACCCCATTGCTTTATTTGCAGTGCGAGTTGTTCATAATCAATAGCGGGTGTTGTCACGGTCAATAAAAAAGTAGCCAAGAAGCGGCTACTTTAACATAGTTTGACTCAGAGCAGCAGTTAAAAGCCGATCACACAAAGCGTTTTAACTGCTCTTGGGTTTGTTGGCTCAGTTTGTGTGATTGTTGGCAATCAGCGAGTGATTCATCAATTTGCTGCTTAGCTTGCTCACCCAAAGCAACTATTTGCTCAACCGTTTGATGGGTCTGGGTTTGGGTTTGCTCTAGTAAATGCACGGCGCTGACAATCTGTTGTAGTTGTTGTTGGTTTTGCTCAAATTCGCCAAGCATATTGCTAAAGCCTGTTGAGGTGTTGCTAATGGCAGTTTCAGCTTCACTCGAGTGGCTAATTAACTGCTCAGACTCTTTATTGGTTTCGCTAACAAGGCTATTCATTTGATTAATAAAGTCACTGATCTGGCGAGTTGCATCGTTAACTTTAACCGATAGCGATCTAACTTCATCGGCAACCACCGCAAAACCTCGGCCTGCTTCACCGGCACGTGCCGCTTCGATTGCAGCATTTAGAGCAAGTAAATTGGTTTGATCAGAAAACTCTTCAACCATTTTTAAAATGGCACGAATGTTCTCGCTGTTTTCTTTAAGGCCAGACACTGTTGCTGAGAAGTTACCCAAAATTTGGCTAATCATCGCGACCTTTTTAACTAATGCCGATAACTCCGTGGCTGAGTGCTTAACAAAGTTTAAGTGTTCACTATTAACATGGTGCACGCTGTCAGTATTTGCTGAGATATTCTCTAGGCTTGAAGTAATTTGGTTGCTTGAATCAGTAATGGTTTGACTGAATTTTATTTGCTGGTGGCTCATTTCTGCGGTTTGCTGCATCGAATGAGTCATCTTTGAACTACTATCTGCACTGGCTTGTGCACTTTGATAAGTAGTTGCTAATAGGTTTGCTAAATGAACTGTAAAGGTATTGTACTGCTCACTTAAATCACGAAATTCATCGTAGGTAAAATGCGGTAACTTGGCAGATAAATCGGCATCATGGCGGTTGATTTGCTCAAGTGTATCGCGCATTGCTTGCACTGGGCGCACAATTAAAAAGCGCATGTAGAAAATAGTAAAAATAAAGCTCGCGATGATAACAAAGGTCATTAACCAAAATAGTCCCATGCCAGCTTGTTGTTCTGAAAGGCTGCTATAAAGCCAGATCAAAGTAATGACTTGAAACGCAAACACAAAACCTAAATTACCGACAATTTTACGTGTAAGAGTGTAAAAGAAAGTTTGTTCGATAAAATTGTAAATGCGCATATAGCTACTCATTAAGGTGTTGTGTTGATTCATTTTGGCGTAATTTTTTATTATTCAATGTCACATAATTCAACAGTATAGCTTAGTTTTGTTGAGTTACAGTGACTGCAGTGTCATTTGTGTATGACACGGAAAATTAGTAAAAATACCATCTACGCCATACTCTAGCATTAATTCGATATCTTCCACTTTATCGACCGTGTAAGCATAAACTTGAAGGCCGCGTTGTTTTGCGTCAGCAACAAACTCATGGTTTATAAAGTTTTTATCTACATGAATGCTATAGGCATGGAGTTTTTGCGCAAACTCGCTGTAATTAATTGGGATAGAAGCGGTTAGTGCACCAATCTTTACCCACGGCAATTTTTGCTTTAGCCACATCAGTTGATGGTGATCGAATGAAGAGACTAGCAAGTTATCCCGAGAAATTTTCCCAGCGCTAACGTTTGATTCTATAAGCTCTACAAATTTATCTAACGAAAAAGTATGTTTAAGCTCTAAATTAAGTAAAGTTTTATCAGCAACCCAATCGATTGCCTGTTGTAAAGTGGGCACGCACTCGCCATTGCCTGCATCGTATTGTTGAATTTGCTCTTTTGAGCAGGCGTTTACTTTACCGCGACCAGAGGTTGTACGATCAAGCCAAGTGTCGTGAATAATCATGTAATCATCAAGGCAGCTTTGCACATCAATTTCGATGCCATCTACTGCTAAATCAACAGCTGCGATAATGGCGCTTTGAGTATTTTCTGGGTAGGTACCACTGGCACCTCTGTGAGCGAATACTTTCATCATTGCTTATACCTACGAGTCACTGACCATGTTTCATAAAAAGCGGCACTAATCACCAGTGCGCCACCAATAAGAGTGCTAATTGAAGGTTGCTCATGCAAAATTAAAAAAGCGAAAAACGTACCGTATAAAGGCTGCAAACACGATATCAAACCAGCGGTTGAAGCTGATAAGTTTTTTAGGCTTGCTGCAAACAGTGAATGCGGTGCTGCTGTAAAAATAACTCCTACGGTAATTAATAGCAGCCAATTTATTGTATCAACTTGTAATGGCGGTACTTCGACAAAGGCGCATAGCATAATGCAGGCGATCCAAGTTTGATAAAGCATGGTTTGTGGGCCGCCATATTGGCTAAAGTAACGCTTGTGAACGATATTTCGAAAAGCAAAAAAGAACGCTGACAAAATACCAATAGCAATTCCGAGTGTGACATCATTGCCTAAGCTGGCATCAGGAATAAGTAAATAAATACCAAGCATCACCACCAAGGCGCTAAAAATATCTTTGAGCTGTGGTTTACTGCCATGAAATAAAGGCTCTAAAAATACCGTGATAACAGGGTAAGTAAAAAAGGCAATCATACCGACTGCAATACCTGCTAATTGCATACCTGCGAAGTAGGTGAGCCAATGTATTCCAACAGTGATACCAAGTAACAAGGCTATAAGGTAGTCGCGACGCGAGTGAAGCTTAATCGCTTTGTGTTGAATTGTAAGTAAGATCAGTAAGGCACAGCCTGCAATTGCTGTTCGGTAAACGGTAATATCTAATGCACTTAAGCTGACTAGCTTGGCGAATAATGCAGTACCACCAAATAGTAGCACTGCAATGTGTAAGTATATTAGGCTCTGTTTGTGCGCCTGCATTACAAACCTTGTTATTGTTGTTATTAACTCTCTTTGTAACGGTAATCCTTTACTTTGTAAACTCCCCAAATGGGCTAATCCATTCGTTTAGTTCCAATATTTCCATCCCTGCAAGTAATAGTGCAGCACATTCGGCTCATCAAGCGTCGATACTTTTTCATTGTTTGCGCTAATATCCGGCGTGAAAATAAACAATTGTGCGTCATTTTCTGGGCGGTAAAAGCGGGTTTTAACTGGCAATACTTGTTGGTTTCTGCACATCAAGTTGCAAGCCATAACAAAGCCCCATTCGCCAAAAGAGGGCACATTTAAGTGATAAGGCAAGGTGTGCGCAAAGCCCGCTGCACTGAGTGTGTTGTTGATAGACCAAAATGCTTGCTTCGCAAAAAATGGACTGGTGGCTTGGGTCACGACAATACCGCTATTTGGTAATCGTGTTTTTACTAGTTGATAAAACTGCTGACTGTATAGCCGTGCTAGGTTGATTGCTTTTGGATCCGGTAAATCAATAAAAATAATATCGAACAGCTGTTCGCTTTGCTCAATATACACATAGGCATCTTGATGAATAACAGTCACTTTTGGGTCACGGAGTGAGTGCTTGTTAAGTGTTGTCAGGTTGTGATTAGTTTGCGCAAGTTTGGCGACTGCGGGGTCTAAGTCGACTAGGGTAATAGATTCTATTTGCGGGTACTTCAAAAGCTCTCTAGCTGCTAAGCCATCGCCACCGCCTAAAATTAGAATACGTTTTGCATTACCATGGCGCACCATGGCTGGGTGAATAAGCGCTTCGTGATAGCGATACTCATCAATCGATGAAAACTGTAAGCCACCATTTAAATAAAGACGAATATCATCTTTATGACGAGTCAGTACAATTTGCTGATAGGGGGTTTGTTCTGAGTGTACTACACGATCATCGTAGATTTGGCTTTGCCAAAGATGGGTGAGCTGTTTACTAGCAAATAAGCAAAGCACTAATACTGAGCAGACTAAAACTAATGTGAGTCTAAGCACTTTTCGACGATTTGGGCTGATATGGTCGATAAAGTACCACAGCAATAACAGCGCAATACTTAGATTCATTAAGCCAAAGCTTAAGGCTGTTTTAAAAACCCCAAGCCAAGGTAAAAATAGAAAAGGAAACAGTAAAGTCGCAAGCAGGGCGCCAAAGTAGTCAATAGATAACACATTAGCGAGGTTTGCTTTTAGCGCATAATGTTTTTCCATTAGGCGACTTAACAGCGGAATTTCTAAGCCAATCAAAATCCCTATTAGCGTAGTGAGTAAAATACTAATTGCTTGCAGTGGTAAACCAAACGCATAGCAGAAATACAGCAATGGCACACTCAAACCGCCAAGTAGTGCAAGCGCAAGCTCAAAACCAATAAAATACACCAGCAATGGCTTATCAGGCACAAAGCGGGAAAAATAAGAGCCAACCCCCATTGCTGCCATATAGACGCCAATCGTCAGGGAAAACTGAGTGATGCTATCACCCAAAAAGTAGGCACCAGTGGTTGCGATCAGTAGCTCATAGATAATTGAGCAAAGGCCAGCAACAAAAATACTAAACAGTAAAATGTGGCTTTCGCGAATTGATTTATTTACCACCTGGGCCGCCTCGTGAACGGAAACCTGCACTACCAATACTTTGCTCACGTAATTGTTTATCAACGCTTATTGTGAGGTGGTGATAGGAGTAAACTTGCCAATCTTGCTCTTTGTCACCTTTGCTATATGCCAAGAAGGAAAAGAAGAGAACGGGTGCTAAAAACAGTAACACAATAGGCCAAACTGAGATACGCGATTCCATTGCTTTTATAGCCTCAGGGTTTAACTTATTGATTGGTTTATAAGTAATATCAGAGCCTTCACGCTCAGCTTCTAAACGATGCAGCATTACAAATAGGGCTACACCGCCGATGAAACCAGAAATCCATAACAGCGGTAGCATAAAATTACTGTTACCTTTGATTGGGATAATACGAAACGTATAACTAAAATGTTCGGCACGCTTATTTGGGCCAAACGTACTACTGACGTAGGCGCTATATTGCCCCTTCTTTGGGAAGTGGACATCGTGATGAGTATAATCACGGTACTCAGTCCATTTGCCATCTGAATCGTGTCCGGTTTCGGCCCAAAGTTCATCAGAGTAACTAAATAAGTAGTTACCATCAGGGTCAAAAATTTCGATATCAATAGCTTTCCAAGAGTTTAAAGGCAGTCTGCCTTTAATTTCTAAGCGCATCATTTGGCCATCTTCTGGCACTGTAAATAGGTAAGGTTTGTCTTGTCCGTCGTAGTCTTTAAAGTTGCCATATTGGCCACTAATAAGTGGCGCTTGTAGATCTGCACGTATCACCAAGCAAACAACAAATGTGATAGCGGCAATAATAAAAAGCTTATAGATGTTCATCCATTACTCCATAAATAAGCTTAAATAGCGATAGTGATGATAACAGCAACACAGATTGCAATGCTGCTTTCAATAACCGCAACGGCGGTGTTTTTGTCGTGCATTGCTTGGTCGAGTGAAATTTTGCTAAAGATAATTTTATCAACGAGGTAACGCACAATTGGTAAAATTAAAAAGCCAAATAATGCGTCAATAAAGAATAAGCTTAAGCTTTGTTGCCAAGTATGAAAGCCACCAATGAGCGCATGACACAAGATAATAGCTAACGCCAACATAGTGCCTGAAAAGCTAAGTGCAACGGCTTTGTTGCCTTTTTCGAGCTGTTCATGGAGATTAAAAGCAGTGAGGTGATCATAGCCTTTGGCAAAAATGATCAGCATTAGTTGCCCTAAAAAATAAAACACTATGGCAGATAACCAGCTGCCTTCACCGGTTAATGCGCCACCAATGATCAGTGCTGCGGCCATATAGTTTGCTGCTTGTACTAAGCCCACAGCCTCATTTTGTTGGTTAATTAATTGCTCTTGGTTACAGAACAAGCGCAGCAGTAATTTGTCATTTAAAATACGTGAGCAGGTTAGCAGCACCATACCTAATACACTGTACAGTGATACATTCATCAAATCTCTTAGTAAACCTTGGCTAGGTCCAGCTAAAACAAAACCATAAATAATGGTAATTGCCCCTAAGTAGCCGCCAATAGATAAACCCAAGGCACTGTTGGCATTATCGGTTAATTGGCTGGTGGTGTTATAAGGGGTTGCTAAGTTATACGACAGTTTTGCAACCGCTATGATCGCAATGAACAGACCAATATAGGCGCTGTTGTAGGCCATCGTTGCGAGGTAGTGGGTTAAGTTAATATCCATATAATTATGTTAGCTTGTTGTTATTTTCCGAAAATATTAACACAGAGTGTTTGTTGCAAAGAATATCAAAGCTTCATTTTTGGCAGAATTAATCAATTTCTTAAAAGTTTCATAGCTTTTGCCTGTCTCATTGTTAGGTTATGGGTTAAAATAACAACATAACCAACTAACAAGATAGTGAATGTCAAAACAGGATCCCAATCTCAGTCGAGAACAAGAAAAGTACGAAAACCCCGTCCCTAGCCGTGAGTTTATACTTACTCATTTAGAATCTCGCGCCAAACCAGCAAACTTCACACAACTTTGTGACGAATTACATGTGAATGATACAGAGCGTCAAATTGCGTTCAAACGTCGTTTACGTGCTATGGAACGCGATGGTCAACTGTATTTCAATAAGTTTAAATGCTACGCATTGATTGATGAATCTGGGCTAGTTAAAGGCAAGGTCATTGGTCATCGTGACGGATTCGGCTTTTTAGAAGTTGAAGGTGAGAGTAAAGATTGGTTTATCGCAAAGCACCAAATGAATATGGTGTTGCACGGTGACATTGTGCTTGCTAAAGGCAATCGCAAAGGCTCAAGTGGCAAATGCGATGCACGCATCATTAAGGTATTAACCAATGAACGTGCACCGATTGTTGGCCGCTATTTTGTTGAGCATGGTATTGCTGTTGTTGTGGCTGAAGACCCACGCATAACGCAAGATATTATGATACTACCGGGTAGTGAAAATGGCGCGCGCCACAACCAAATGGTGCAGGTGCAAATTACCCAAAACCCAAGCCGACATATGAATGCGGTAGGCAAAGTCACTGAGGTACTGGGTGAGCACTTAGCACCGGGTATGGAAATTGAAGTTGCACTACGCAATCACGATATTCCTCACGTTTGGCCAGAAGCGGTTGAAAAGCAAGTTGCTCATTTAGGTGAGTTTGTTGATGAACAAGCAAAGCAAGGTCGCGTTGATTTACGTGACTTACCGCTAGTTACAATCGACGGTGAAGATGCCCGAGACTTTGACGATGCCGTTTATTGTGAGCGCAAACCATCAGGTGGTTGGCGTTTATGGGTGGCTATTGCCGATGTGTCGCACTACGTAGGAATGAACACGCCTCTGAATAAAGAAGCGATTGAACGTGGTAACTCAGTATACTTCCCTGAGCAAGTTATTCCGATGCTGCCAAAAGTGCTATCGAATGGCTTGTGCTCATTGAACCCAGAAGTTGACCGTTTATGTATGGTTGCTGAGATGACGGTGTCAGAAGCGGGTAAGTTGTCTGGGTATAAATTTTACGAAGCGGTGATGAATTCACACGCTCGTTTTACCTACACCAAAGTGAATGCGATTTTACAAGGCGATGAAAAGCTACGTGAAGAGTACGCTAAAATGGTGCCACATTTAACTGACTTACAGCAAATGTACATGGCACTTAAAGCTGCTCGCCAAGAGCGTGGTGCGATTGAGTTTGAAACCTTAGAAACGCGCTTTGTGTTTAATGCACATCGTAAGATTGAATCAATTGTGCCTGTGGTTCGCAATGATGCGCACAAACTTATCGAAGAGTGCATGATTTTAGCGAACGTATCGGCAGCCCGATTATTAGAAAAGCACGAGGCGAGTGCGCTTTATCGTGTGCATGATGAGCCTGATGCCGAAAAGCTTGGTTTCTTCAGAAACTTTTTATCAGAGCTTGGTATCGAAACTGCGATTTCTGATGAGCCAACACCAAAAGAAATAACCCAAGTGTTAGCTAAATTAGGCGACCGCCCAGAAGCTGAGCTTATTCAAACCATGTTGCTCCGTTCAATGAAGCAAGCGGTTTATCAGCCAGATAACATTGGCCACTTTGGTTTAGCTTTACCAGCCTATGCCCACTTTACATCGCCAATTCGTCGTTACCCTGATTTAGTGGTGCACCGTGCAATTAAAGCGGTACTTAAAGCGCAAGGTCAGCAAACATCGGGTGAGTATGCCTACACTGATGACGAAGTTGATATTTTAGGTGAGCAGTGTTCAACCACTGAACGCCGTGCTGATGATGCGACTCGCGAAGTAGCAGATTGGCTGAAATGTGAATTTATGCAAGACCATGTTGGTGACGAATTTGGTGGGGTGATCTCATCGGTAACTAACTTTGGTTTATTTGTACGCTTAGACGATTTACAAATCGACGGCATGATCCATGTAACTAACCTGGGCAATGAGTACTTCCATTACGATGGTGCTAAGCATTGCTTGATTGGTGAACAAACTCACACTGTTTATCGTTTAGGCGATAAACTAACGGTTCAGGTGTCATCTGTCAGTCTTGACGAGCGACGCATAAACTTAGTGTTAGCAGGTGAAGCGCAACAAGACCGTTATGCGCGTCGTCGTGGCCGTAGTGCCCCTGCAAAACCAAGTGTTCGTGCCCAGCTTAAAGCAGGTAAAATTCCTGGTAAAAAAGCGCAGTCAGGCAGCTTTGAGGCAAAATCAGGCGACAAAGAGAATGAAAAACGTGGCAAGTCTTCATCTTCTAAAGGGCGTAAAAAGCCTAATAGTAAACAAGCTGATGCTGTAAAAGCTGGCAAAAAGAAGAGTAAGAAAAAAGCCACCAAAAAGGCAAAAAGACCGGGTAAGAATGCCCGTAAACGTAATGGCCGAGGAGCAAATAATACGTGAGTAATGAATTAATTTTTGGTTTTCACTCAGTTGAAGCAATATTAGCAAAAGAGCCTGAGCGCTTTTTAGAAATATACGCTTTAAAAGGGCGTGAAGATAAACGTTTAAACCCGGTTATTGACCAAGCACGTAAATTCGGTATTTCTGTACAATTTATGCAGCGTAAAGCGCTTGATAATAAAGCAAATGGTGAGCAGCACCAAGGGATTATCGCTAATGTAAAAGCGGCGCGCATGTATAACGAAAAAGATCTAGATGAGATCATTGCCCGTGAAGAAACGCCTTTCTTACTGGTACTTGATGGTATTACTGATCCACATAACTTAGGTGCCTGTTTACGTAGTGCAGATGCTGCGGGCGTGCACGCGATTATCGTTCCTAAAGATAAGTCTGCAAAACTGAACGGCACAGCGCGCAAAGTAGCATGCGGTGCAGCAGAAACAGTGCCATTAGTTCAAGTAACCAATCTTGCGCGTACGTTGCGTGAAATTAAAGATGCTGGCGTTTGGGTTGTCGGCACTGCCGGTGAAACAGATACTGAGTTATTTGATGCAAACCTAACAGGGCCAATGGCTATTGTTATGGGTGCTGAAGGGGATGGTATGCGCCGCCTTACTCGTGAGCATTGTGATTTATTAGTTAAAATCCCAATGGCTGGTTCGGTATCTAGTTTAAATGTGTCAGTTGCGACCGGTATTTGTTTATTTGAAGTGTTACGTCAGCGTAATGCAACGCAAATCTAACTACCGCGAAAATTTCAGACACAAAAAAAGCCGATGTAACATCGGCTTTTTTGTATCTAACAGTTCTGATTAGATTTTTGCAAAAGCGTCTTGTAGTGGTGGTACTACTTGCTTCTTACGGCTTAATACGCCATCTAACCATACGCGACCGTCTTCTGATTTAACATCATAGGCAGCTTCGATTACTGATACGTCATCAGACGCAATTAGCATTTCAGAGCCTTCTTTCATGATATCGGTTAACAGGAGTAATACTGAGTGGCGACCGCCTTCTTCTTTAAGCTTTGCGATGTCAGCTTCAAGGTCTGCTTTGATCTCATCAAATACAGCAAGGTCGATAACTTCTAGCTGGCCAATACCTACTAGCTTACCGTTCATGTTGAAGTCTTTGAAATCACGCATTACTAAATCACGTGCAGGGGTGCCATCAACTGCTGATTTAACCTTGAACATTTCCATGCCAAGTTCTTTGAAATCTTCTATGCCAGCGATTTCAGCAAGTGCTTCAACACATTTGATATCAGCTGTTGTACACGTTGGTGATTTAAAGATTACAGTGTCGCTTAAGATAGCGCATAACATGATGCCTGCGATATCTTTTGGAATCTCTACGTTGTAGAAGTCATACATCATTTTGATGATAGTGTTTGAACAACCCACTGGGCGGATCCAACACTCAAGTGGTGTTGATGATGTCAAGTCGCCTAGTTTGTGGTGATCAACAACACCTACAACACGCGCTTCATCGATGTCATCAGGTGCTTGTGTTTTTTCTGTGTGGTCAACGATATAAACGTCTTCGCCTGCGTAGCTAAGTTTTAGCTCAGGTGCTTCGAAACCGAATTTATCTAGGATAAATTGTGTTTCAGGTGATACTTCACCTAAACGCGTCGGGATCGCAGGTTCATTGATCTGGTTTTTTAAGTATGCAAGCGCAATTGCACCACAAATTGAATCTGAATCAGGGATCTTATGACCCACTACATACATTGACATTGACGGAACTCCTTTAAATTTGGCGGATATTTTAGCAAAGTATCGACAGATTGATACATAACAGACATGAAATTTTGTTGATCAATTACAACTGCCAATTAATGTCCTTTTTGGTTACACTTTAAGATATTGAAAACTGAGGAAGATACTGATGCGCTTGAGCCGAAAAGCATGGAATAATGTGGTGATTATTTCGATGCTATTGATGATTTTTTTCTTCAATGGCCTACATAAAAAGCTCAATACACAGCCCGTTGAAGAAGGAGTACAAGCATTACTCCCAGAACAAAGCTTTATTTTGGCGATGGCATTTCCAGAATTAAAAATCGAGCGTATCGGCACCTCTTGGCGTAGCCAATCACTGCAAGAAACCACATGGCAAGGCGATGAGCAGCAGCTCGAACAACTTGTTGAACTTTGGCAACATCAAAGACTGACTATTGCCAGTCTCCCTGTTAGTAAAATTTCACAGACATCGGCTGATTATGTTGCCTCCGTGTGGCTAGCCGGGGAGCAGTTGCCAGCGGTGTATCAGTTGTACAACATAGATCAGCAATACTATTTATTAGATAAGCGGTTACAACGAGTATTTGAGCTTGAACAAGCTGATGCTGCTAAGTTATTTCCGTTATACCCGTTTTAAGAGAGTCACAGATGCCTGAATTACCAGAAGTTGAAGTTAGCCGTTTGGGAATAACGCCGCATGTGCTTAACCAAACAGTGACCAAAGTAAATATTCATAACGCTAGTATGCGTTGGCCTGTGCCTGATGATGTATATCAATTACAAGGACTTAAAGTTACTTCAGTGGAGCGTAGAGCAAAATATTTATTACTCGGTTGTGAGCTGGGTAGTGTTATTTTGCACTTAGGAATGTCGGGCAATTTACGAGTTGTGAGCGCAGATGAGCCATTAAAAAAGCACGACCATATCGAATTTATTTTAGCCTCAGGTAAAGCGCTAAGACTCAACGACGCGCGTCGCTTTGGTGCCTGCTTATGGCAAGCACCAGGCGAATGTCATACCTTGCTAACCAAGCTTGGACCGGAGCCTCTTACCGATGAGTTTGCTGCAAAGCGTGTTTACGAACAGTCTAGAAATAAAAAAGTACCAATTAAACAGTTTATTATGGATAACGCTGTGGTAGTTGGTGTAGGTAATATCTATGCTAATGAGTCGTTATTTAAGGCCGGAATTCACCCGAAACGAGAAGCCGGCAAGGTGTCTTTAAAGCGTTATCAGCAATTAGTGCCTATTATTAAAGAAACACTTGCTGCGGCTATCACGCAAGGCGGCACAACATTAAAAGATTTTGCTCAAAGTGATGGTAAGCCCGGTTATTTTGCCCAGCAATTACTAGTTTATGGTCGCAAAGGTGAGCCATGTGTAACGTGTAAAGAGCCATTAAAAGAAATTAGATTAGGGCAAAGAAGCACTGTGTACTGCTCTAATTGTCAAAAATAACAAAGAATCCCTCATCTATGTAGTATTGCAACAGATAGCAAGATAGAGACAGGCTTAAGGAATGAGAAGGTTGTATGCTATTAAACAAATACGTCATAGGGTGCGTGTGCTTAGCGGCACTGGTGGGTTGTTCTAAAGAGCAACCTCAAGTTATCGTTGAGGAAGTGGTTACCGCTGAGGTTAAGCAGTTTGATGTGCCGCTGTATGGGAATTACGTGGCGCGTACAGACGCTTCACTTGATGTTGAAGTACGCGCACGGATCACCGGCTTTGTACAAAGTGTTGAATTTGTTGAAGGTAGTTGGGTAAACGAAGGTGATTTACTCTACACTATTGATGATAGACCCTACCGAGCTAAGCTTAATCGCGTTAAAGCCGCACTACAAAAAGACCAAGCAGCGCTGGCAAAAGCAAAGCGCGATGTTACTCGTTTAAAACCCCTCTACGAGCAAGATGCAGCAAGTCAGCTCGACTACGACAATGCAATTTCTATTCAAGAGCAAGCGCAAGCGTCATTATCAGCAACCCAAGCAGAACTTGAAGAAACCAAGCTCGATTTAGAATATACCCGTATTACGGCGCCAATTAGTGGCATGGTTGGTAGCTCTGAAGCCGATCTCGGTGCTTTGGTCGGCAGTAATGGTATTTCACTCCTTACTACCATTCAGCAAATAGACCCTATTTTCGTTAATTTTAATATGTCGGCACTTGATTATTTGAATGCCAAGCGGCGTATGACCAGCATGATGGAGCAGCTACAAGCCGAGCAACAAGGCAAGGCGCTAGAAGGCTTTGTACGTATTTCTTTGCCTGATGGCAGTGAGTATCGATATTGGGGTGATGTGAGTTTCACCGACCCTAAAATTAGCCCGAAAACGGGCACCTTTAAAGTAAGAGCAAAGCTGCCTAACCCTAATAGTGAGCTATTACCTGGGCAATATACAAAAGCACGGATTAAATTAGCTGAGTTGAAAAATGCCATTGTTGTCCCTGAGGAAGCTACCCAAGTGGAGCAGGGTGGTATTTATGTAATGGTGGTACTTGATTCAGGTGAGATAGAGCGGCGCTTTATTGTTGTTGAGCATTACGGTGAACAAGGAATTGTTGCTAGCGGTGGCTTGAGTGCGGGTGAGCAAGTGGTGGTGAAAGGTTTGCATCGCATTCGTCATGGTCAGCAAGTAAAAGCGATTTCGTTAGCCGAGTTTGAAAAACGCCGATTAACGCCAAACACGGGCACTACTCCACTGGCGCCAGATAAACCAAGCAAACAAGATGATGAAAAAAATCAGCAGGGAGCTTAGCTATGTTTTCGCATTTTTTTATCAAGCGTCCAGTGTTTGCTATCGTTATTTCGTTAGTTATTTTACTCACAGGCTTGGTCTCGCTCTTTACCCTACCCATTGATCAATACCCAGATATTGCTCCGCCGTCGGTTAAAGTGTCTGCTTCATTCCCCGGCGCAACGGCAGAGACCGCATCTGAGTCGGTAGCCATTCCTCTTGAACAAGAATTAAATGGCACGCCGAATATGTTGTATATGGAGTCAAAGGCAACTAACTCTGGCAGTGTTGGGATCACACTCACCTTTGATGTTGGCACCGACCCAGATCTCGCCCTTGTCGATGTACAGAACACCGCAAGCCAAGCAGGCAGTAATTTACCTGTTGATGTGCAAACTGAAGGGGTGAATGTATCTAATGAAAGTTCCGTTGAGCTTTTAAAACTGGCACTGACCTCTGATGACCCACGCTATGACGAAATCTATTTGAGTAACTACGCTAGCATCAATGTAGAGGCGGCTTTAAAGCGTGTTCCGGGGGTTGGCAAAGTGCGAAACACCGGCTCGCGTTCATATGCTATGCGGGTCTGGTTAAAGCCTGATATTTTAGCGGGTTACGAGTTAACCGTGAATGATGTGACCGCAGCAATCAAAGCGCAAAATAAAGAGGCAGCTGCTGGGGAGATTGGCGCTCAGCCAATGAGCGATGCAATTAAGCTTAACTTTCCGGTACGAGCACAAGGTCGGCTTAATAAGGTGGGTGAGTTTAATAGTATTATGCTGCGAGTTAACAGTGATGGCTCGATGATCCGTTTGCGAGATGTTGCAAGGGTTGAGTTGGCGTCGTCAGCGTACACTTTAAATTCAAAACTAAATGAACAGCCCGCCACTATTTTGCAGGTTTATATGTTACCAGGCTCTAATGCATTAGCGGTTACTGAACGTGTTAAGGCTGAGATGGAACGCCTGAGCGCGGCTTTTCCAAAGGGAGTGAAATGGCAGTTATTTTATGATGCCTCTGAGTTCATCAAGCTGTCGATTAATGAGGTGATCAATACCCTTATTCAAGCGCTTATCTTAGTGATTTTAGTGGTGTATTTATTTTTGCAAAACTGGCGAACAACTTTAATACCCGCTTTAGCTGTGCCGGTGTCAATAGTGGGTACCTTTATCGCCTTGGCTGCATTTGGATTTACCATCAACAATGTCAGTTTATTGGCTATGGTATTGGCAATCGGCATCGTCGTTGATGATGCGATTGTTGTAGTCGAAAGTGTTGAGCGACTGATCAATGAGCAAAATATGGAGGTAGTTGCTGCTACTAAGCAAGCGATGACAGAGCTTTCTGGCGCCATAGTGGCAACCTCTTTAGTACTGGCAGCGGTGTTTGTTCCAGTGTCTTTTTTAGCCGGTATTACGGGCATTATGTACCGAGAATTTGCGATTTCAATTACCGTTGCGGTACTCATTTCGACCCTAGTTGCGTTAACCTTGAGCCCTGCTTTATGTGCGATTTTCTTAAAACCTAGCCTCCCATCAAACAATAAGATTTTTGTTAAATTTAATAACTGGCTTGAAAGTGTTGGCGAAAAATACACTTGGCTTGTAAAGGCATGCTCTGAAAAAGCAAAACGTAGTTATATTGGCTTTTTTATAATGATAGGTGGCTGTTACTTTGTGTTTAGCCAATTACCAAATAGCTTTATGCCGCAAGAAGATCAAGGACGCTTTTTTGTTGATATTACCTTGCCAGATGCGGCAACGGTCTCACGTACCAATGAGGTGATAAGTAAAGCTAACCAATTTGTTATGAGCCATGCTGGGGTGGCTTATTCATTCACGCTAGCGGGTGAAAACCGCCGTGCTGGTAGTGCGCAATCACATGGTCAAATGGAGGTGATTTTAAAGCCTTGGCAAGTGCGTGCAGAGCAAGGTTTTACGGTCACAAGTGTGATGAATGATATACGTAAGCAGCTCTACGCCATTCCCGATGCTGAATTTAATGTGTTTCAGCCATCGGCTGTGGCGGGGCTTGGTTCGGGCTCTGGTGTTGAGTTTGCGCTGCAAGAAAAAACAGGGGGCAACTTAACGAGTCTGGTTGAATCGCTCGAGGTACTGCTGGCAAATTTAAATAACCGCCCTGAAGTTGCTAAAGCAAGTAGCTCACTGCGTGGCTCAGTACCCCAGCTGTTTTTGGAATTAGATAGAGAAAAAGCCATGGCATTAGAGGTGCCGATTGCTGATGTTTACAGCACAATGAAAGTGCTTACTGGCTCATCAACAATTAATGACTTTAATTTATTTGGTCGCGTTTATCGGGTTAAAGTTCAGGCTGAAGATGAATTTAGGGCACGCCCTGAAAACCTCAACGAATTTTATGTGCGTTCAAAAAATGGCGCAATGGTGCCATCAAATGTGCTTGCTAAGCTAAATTTAACAACCGGTCCGTCTGCAATAAATCGCTTTAATATGTTTACCAGTGCCATGGTGAATGTATCGCCAGCTGAAGGTTATGCATCGGGTGATGTAATTAACGTAATTAAAGAAGAAATGGCAAAACTACCGCCTAACCTTGGCTATGAATGGACAGGATTAACCTATCAAGAAATTCGCTCATCGGGTCAGCTAAGTATCGCTATCAGCCTTGCTATTGTGTTTGTATTTTTATTTTTAGCGGCGCTCTATGAAAGTTGGAGCTTGCCGTTTGCTGTACTACTAATAAGCCCGATTGCCATGTTGGGAGCCTCTGTATTGACCTTAGTGACGGGGCATGAAAACAATTTATTCTTCCAAGTCGCCTTTATTGCCTTGATCGGCCTTGCGGCAAAGAACTCAATTTTGATTGTTGAGGTGGCAAATCAGCTTTATCAGGAGGGGATGGATGCTACTGATGCAGCAATAGAAGCCGCCCGTTCTCGCTTTCGGCCTATATTAATGACTGCAGCCTCTTTTGTGCTTGGTGTATTGCCGTTAGTACTTGCTTCTGGCCCCGGAGCGGTTGGTCGACAGTCGGTATCTATGCCTATTTTAGGGGGGATGTTACTGGCAAGCTCTATCGGCATAATATTAGTGCCGCTGTTTTTTATTACCGCTGCACGCTTTGTAAAAAAACAGCAAACACCGGCCTCTAAAGTAGTAGAGGAGCAAGTCGATGCATAAATTGTTACCATTGCTTTGTTTCGCTTGCATTCAAGGCTGTGCTGTAGGGCCTGATTTTGAAGCACCTGAGCATAGTGAAGTTGCTAACTTTATGGGCGCAACAGCAACGCCACAATCGGAGGCTTTAGCGGGCTGGAAGCAAATTTATAGCGACCCTCATTTGCAAAAGCTGATTAGCCAAGCGCTTCTTAACAACCAAGATATGTTAATTGCGCAATCGAAAATTATTGAAGCGCGAGCTCGGTATCGAATTACGGATGCCGCTTTATGGCCTGATGTGAATGTAGGGCTTACTTCAGAGCGAGAAGAAGAGCTTAATAGCAGCCCAGAAAATACCTTTGATTTAAAAGGTTACTTAAGTTGGGAGCTAGATTTATTTGGTAGTAACCGACGCGCAAGCGAAGCCGCACTGGCAAATTATTATAGCCAAGAGCAAGCAAGAAACGCGTTGCAGCTCGCCTTGATTGCTGATGTTGCTCAGCAGTTTTTTGCCCTCAAAGAAGTTGAAGAGCAATTAAAAATTAGCCTCAGTACGATTAAGCTTCGCGAGAAGGAGCTTGAAATTGCGCGTATTCGTAAAAAAGGCGGTATTATTTCAGGGCTAGAACAGCGCCAAGCCGAGGTTGAATTAGAGTCAGCGAAAGTGAAGATCCCTCCTTTACAGCACAGTGAAAGGCGGATTATTAATCAGTTAAAGTTTTTGATTGGTGATGCCAATGCTGATGTGCAAGGGGGGAATGAGTTATCTGTGCAAACCCTTCCTAAGCAATTACCCACAGGACTACCTAGTGAACTGTTAAAGCGTAGACCAGATGTGCAGCAAGCAATGTATCAATGGCAAGCGGCCATGGCTGAAATTGGGGTCGCAAAAGCGGCCTTATTCCCAAAACTTAAGTTGTATGCCGAATATGGCAGTGAAAGTACTGATTTTAGTGATTTGCTCGCCAGTAATTCGCAGGTTTGGTTGCTGGGCTCAGAGCTTTTAATGCCAATATTTAATATGGGGCGCAATCAGGCAAATTTAACGGTGGCGGAACAACGAGCTTATCAGGCAAGTATTCAATATCAGAAAATAGTGTTGGTGGCACTGCAAGAAGTGAGCAATCAGCTTTCGAACTATCAGTCGGCAGAAAAAAGCTATGATGCGCAAAGAAGCTTGGTGCTCAGTAGCCAAGATTACTATCGCTTAGCACGCCTAAGATATAGCAATGGTGTTGCCAGCTCCCTTGATTTAATGGATGCACAGCGCCAGTTATTTTCGGCAGAAATTGCGTTATCGCAGGCAAAAAATGATCGTCTGCAAAGCCTAGCAACGCTTTATAAAGCCCTTGGTGGCGGGTGGTATGAATTAAGCGAACAGGAACTAGAAAAAGAAAAAGTGGTGGATTAATTTAAAGAGCATGCAAAAACATGCTCTTTAAAACTTATAACTCAAATGGTGCTACACCGACGGCTTTCATTTTATAGCCGACTTGGGCAATTTCACCAGACCAGGTTTCGGTGCTGATAACGCCTGTCACGACAATCGCATCGTAGAGGCTTTCGATTGGTACGCCGTCTTTAATCGTGACATGCACAATTTGATTTGGTGGCGGTGGTGGCACGTGGATACAGGCACCAAAATAAGGAACCAATAAAAACTCGGTGATCACTTCGCTGTCGCCTTCAAGGGGAACAACAAAACCAGGCAAACTCACTGATTGGCCATTAAGCTCTTTTACCACGGGTGCATCAAGGTCTGGTTGCACCCAGTTTTGCTCGCTACCTTCATGGTTTGCTTGCGCTTGGGTGTCGATTTGGACATGACCTTTTGGAATTAAATCTTCCCAGAAGATTTCTTTAGGTGCGCCAGCATTAGCTCCAGCACACACAACTAATGCGACTAAAGCGACGAATTTTCGAAAAAACGGCATAACATTCCTTAAATTTTAATACTCATACCATCAGCAAGAGAGTAGAAATACGCGCGAGTTGCGGGAATTAACCCAACAATAAAGCCTGCAACCATTATCGCAGCTAAAAGCATGAGTTCATAGGATGACAATAAGGCTATATTTAGGCTTATTCCGGCATGGCTTTGCAAGTAATCTGCGCCGAGTAGCATTAAAGCATAGAATAATGCGATACCAACAATGCAGCCAAGCCCTGTAATGAGTAATGATTCGACACTGATCAAGGTGAAAATATGCCAAGGTCTTGCGCCAACAGAGCGCAAAATTGCAAGTTCTCTGCGGCGTTGATTGAGGCTTGAAAGCAGGCTCGTTAACATGCCAAGCAAACTGATCAGCACCACGACGATAGAAAATAATAGCAATATTTTTTCAACGATAGAGAGCATTTCCCATAGTTCACGCAAAGTAACACCCGGCATGATGGCAAGCAGTGCCTCATCTTTGTATTGGTTGATATTACGACGTACTTGTAAGGTATAAAGAGGTGAATCGAAACCAAGTAAAAAAGCGGTTATTTGTTTTGGTGTGCCAACTAAATCAACATCATCATGCTGGTCGTGGTCGTGGTCGTGGTCGTGGTCGTGGTCATTTGCATCAGCCTGAGCGGCTTCATGCTGATGAGCATGACCACCATGAATCGCTTCAATTGCTGCAAGTGGAATATGCAGGGTTTTATCAACAGGCGTGCCCGTTGGATTTAAAATACCGACCACTTTAAATGGGTTATCGTCATGATTATGAAAGCTGGTATTGCCCATGCCGTGCGCAATCACTACTTCGTCACCAAGCTGATAGCCAAGGGTATTGGCAACCTCAGCACCTAATACAACCTCAAATAAGTGATTAAACTCATGACCTTGTGAAAAGCTCAACGACTGCTTTTTAGCAAAGCGATAGTGCTCAAAATAGTCTTTATTTGTACCAAGTACAGCTAAACCTTTATGGCTGTCGCCAAGTGACATAGGAATAGCCCATTTCACACCCCGTTGCCCTGAGATGTATTGGTAACTTTTCCAACTCACGCCATTATTAGCATGACCAATGCGAAATACCGAAGACAGCAGCAACTGGATATCACCGGTACGCGCACCGACAATTAAATCAGTGCCAGAAATTGTATTGCTAAAGCTACTTTTAGCATCAACTCGAACCCGCTCAATCGACATCAATAACATTACGCTGATAGCAATTGTAAATAGGGTGAGTAGGGCGCTGGCCTTTCGGTTTAATAAACTTTTTGTGGCGAGTTTAATGAGTAGCATCTGTGCCTCCTTGTAACTCAACAAGGCTGATACTGCGGGTAAATAGCGTTTGTAATGTTTCATCATGGCTAACAAAAATTAGCGTGCTATTTGCTGCGCTTGCCTGCTCAAATAACAATTTTACGAATGCTTGGCGATTTTGTGTGTCGAGTGCTGAGGTAGGTTCATCTGCAATAATAATTTCAGGGCTGCCAATAAAGGCTCGCGCTGCGGCAACTCTTTGTTGCTGGCCAATACTCAGCTGTGCAACTGCTTGATGCTGCAAGTTATCATTTAGCCCTAAAGCGCTCAGTAAGCGGCTTGCTTCAGCGGCTATTGTTGCACTATTTTTTAATGCGTTTTTTTGCCTTTGCTTTGAAAATTGGCAACCTAAAGTCACATTTTCAATAGGCGATAAATAAGGTAGTAAATTAAAGTTTTGAAAAATATAGCCAATATGGTCGGCACGAAAACGGTCCCTTTTACTATTACTAAGTTGGTTAATCGCTTTACCAAGCAGCTCGATATTGCCCTGTGTTGGCACTGTGACGCCAGCAAGCAATGATAATAACGTTGATTTACCACAACCACTCGGACCGTGAAGAAAAACATGTTCGCCTTGATCAATATCTAGCTTAGTAATATTGATCGTCGGCTTGGGTTGTTTTGCGTGCCATTTAAAAAGCACATTTTCAAGCGTGATCATAACGACCTATGAATTGTTACCATCGCCAGTAATTTAATTTTCTACGCATTTTAAAATTACGAATAAAATTACGTGGTTTCGGCTTAAGTGCAGGATTGCTCAATAGTAATTCATTGCTAGCAGCAAGTACACGTTGACTCGATAAGCCGTCTTGATATGGATGCAGTTGCTGGCAGAAGTGCTCAATTTTCGCCATTAATTCAGCAGGCTGTGTGAAGGCATAATCAATCGCTTCAGTTAGTTTATTGACATCTGTAATATCAATAAGATGTTCGCCAGGTGCTTGATTGCAGAAAGTTACGACAGGCTTTCTTTGTAAGATAAACATAAGCAAAATGGATGAGGTATCACACAGCATGACATCCGCTGCTTGCAACAGCGGTAATACATTATCTGTCTCGACAAAGGTTAGGTTTTCGTTTTGTAGAGCCTTGTATTGTTCAACAAGCTCGCTTGGCATTTTCGGGTGAAATTGCACCAAAATTCGCCACTTTCCTTGCTCACTGTATGCTTTTATTTGTTCGTATAATTTAGGTGCAAGAGAAAGGTTTCTAGAAAAAGTTGAACAAATTAAAAGAGTTTGCCTTTTATCGCCTTCATCTACGTATGGATTGTTTTCTATTTTTGAAAATAATGGATCTAGAGTAGGCCAACCTGTTTCTTTAGTTAAAAAGAAACCATGCTTTTTAGCTAGTTTCTCAAACTTAGAAGTTGTATTAGGGCCTTGGGTACAATACAGGTCAAAGCAGCCTCGGATGTTAAAATGATCTTCGTATCCTTTTCGATTTAGTTTTCCAGAATTAAAGCCGTGAAAAACAGCTACTTTTTTTCCTGGGATAAAGTTTGGAATTACATTCCCAGGAATGTATGAAATGTCTGGTTGCCACTGGATTACATCATCTATAGTTTCTAAACACGATTCATCTGAACGAAGGAAGTTCTGATTAACTTCATCACCATAGAAAAACCATTTAACTTCACCACCACGAGCTAAAATCTCCCGTTGCAATGGGCGTAAGATCGCGTACGAATAGTTCTGCGAAATAAACATTAAATATTTTTTTTCTGCGGTAGCTGCTAAGTAATCCAAGAAAACCTCCTATTTCGAGGGCACTAGTATAGCGAAATAATGTTTATGACAGCAAAATTACTGAAAGTTTAAATTTTTATGGTTTTTATTACATCCGCAGGCTGCTGATGATAGTGCAATGATTGAGCTTTCAAAGCGTCTAGATTATTATAGGCGGCCATAACCCCAATCCCATACATGTGCTCACAAGAGCATGCCAAATACTATCGGAGATAGCATGACTAGCTATAAAGTTTTAGACGTAAACGATGATTTACCGATCCGTACTAAAGGTGCGGTACACAGTGGTAAAGTGCGTTCAGTTTATTGGTTAACTGATGAAGACAGCGCTCGTTTAATTAATGACAAAGGTTATCAAGTTCCAAAAGGAACTGAGCTAGCTATTATGGTTATTTCTGACCGTATTTCTGCGTTTGATTGTATTTGGCAAGGTGAAAACGGTTTAAATGGTGTTCCTGGTAAAGGCATCGCGCTAAACTCTGTGGCATCTCATTGGTTTAAGTTATTTGATAAAGCAGGCCTTGCTGGTAACCATATTGTTGATATTCCACACCCTTATGTATGGATTGTGCGTAAAGCAAGTACTGTAAAAGTTGAAGCCATTGCTCGCCAGTATATTACTGGCAGTATGTGGCGTGATTATGCGAAAGGCACGCGTAATTTCTGTGGTATTGATTTACCAGAGGGACTAGCTGCGAACCAAAAGCTAGATGAAGTTTTAATTACGCCATCAACGAAAGGCATTATCACAGGTGTTACTGACATTCCTGAAGTAGATGATGTGAACATTACTCGTGAAAACATCACTAATAACCTATCTGTTTTTAACTTCAAGTCTGAAGACGATGTGGCTAAATATGAGCAACTACTTGTTGAAGGCTTTAAGCTGATCAGTGATGAACTAGCGCAGCTTGACCAAATCTTTGTCGATACTAA
This sequence comes from Pseudoalteromonas shioyasakiensis, assembly GCF_022398475.1. GTDB lineage: Bacteria > Pseudomonadota > Gammaproteobacteria > Enterobacterales > Alteromonadaceae > Pseudoalteromonas. The sequence goes on from NZ_JAKEVM010000001.1 coordinate 123,124, forward strand.
ATTTGAATTTGGTTATGTTGAAGACATTGATGGTTCAGATAAGCTTATCTACATTGATGAAGTAGGCACGCCTGATTCATCACGTATCTGGGATGGCCCAGCTTACCGTGATGGTAAAATCATTGAAAACTCAAAAGAGGGTTTCCGCCAGTTATTAATTAATAACGTGCCAGACAGCGATGTGTTATTAAATAAAGACCGCATGGACGAGCGTGAGCAGCTTGCTAAAGACTACACCTTGCCAGAATCAGTGATGCTTGAAGTGTCTGATACTTACGTTGGCATTGCGAGTAAAATCATTGGTCAAGAAATTACTATTCCAAGCGACCCACGTAGTGAAGTAATCGCTATTTTAGATAAAGAATACGGCTTAATTAAGCACAATTAATTGCTATTTTTTTAACTTAGATATGCTCTAAGTCAATATTATTAAAGCCAAGTTGGTTTTCTACTAAAACTGCTTGGCTTTTTTCTTGCTTTTCATACCCTCTCTCATTAACTTAAGCTAAGATTAATCTATACTTATTAGCAAACTAGGCTAAGCAAGGTTCAATTATGACGTTTTTTGCGCACTGTGCTCGCACGGTATGTTCTTTTGTAGTTCTGTGCAGCGCAGCAACTGCATTCGCTGCTGATATTTCATTTACCGTTCGTGATCAATTTGGTAAGCCTTTGGCTGATGCTGTCATCGAATTAGAAAATAATGCGAACTTACCGAGCACGCAATTACCCGTTGCTGTGATGGATCAGGTAAATAAGCAATTTTCACCTAATGTATTGGTGATACAGCAAGGGCAGTCTGTTGATTTTCCTAATAGCGATAATATTCGCCATCATGTTTATTCTTTTTCAAGTGCTAAACCTTTTAATATTAAGCTTTACGCTGACCGTCCAGAAAAACCTGAGTTGTTTGATAACAGCGGGGTTGTAGTCTTAGGCTGTAATATTCACGACTCTATGGTGGGTTATATCTATGTCGCAAATAGCGCTAATACACTAAAAACAGCAGAGGATGGTAAAGTACAATTAAAAGGTATTACTGTTCCAACTAGTATAACGATTTGGCACCCAAACCAAGCAAGTGAAATTAATAAAAAATTATCAGTCACTGTAACTGAGCAAGTCGCTGATATTACAATTAATACGAATGAACCTGCACCGCGTAATACGTTTGGTGAGATGTTTAAGGCAGATAATGATTCATAGTTTAAGAGGGCGGATCATAGCCTTATGCGTTAGCCTGGTTTTATTAACTAGTTTAGTCAGTTTAGCGAGCTCTTGGTGGTCGACAAATCGCTTTAATGATCAAAAGTTGCGTGAAGATATTAATGTCGCTGAAAATGTTTTTAAGCAATATTTAAGCGCTAAAGAGAGCCTGCTATTAACTGCTGCAAAGGTGCTGACCGCAGATTTTGGCTTTAAACAAGCGGTCGCAACTCAAGACGCCGATACCATTAGTAGTGTATTGAATAACCACAGTCGTCGAATAAATGCTGATTTGATGTTGCTTGTGGATTTATCAGGGCAATTGGTCTCAGCAAATACTGAATTTAATCATAGGCCAGATGAGTTTTCTGCATTGATGAATGAATTACTCATTGATGCTGAGCAATCAAATTTCATTGTACTTGATCAAACCCTTTACCAAGTTATTTTACTGCCAGTACGTGCGCCGCGAACTGTTGCCTACAGTTTAGTGGGGTTCGAGATTAACGATCTGGTTGCTGCAGAGCTTAAAAACCTCACCACAATGGATGTGAGTTTTATTGGTGAAGATGATGGTGTGGTAGAGACATCGCTGCCCAAGCAACCACAAAGCACCTCTGTATTAGCGCATTTTAATAACGAGACAACGCAGCGCATATTTGGTGAAAAGCCGGTCTATAGAAACCGCCTGGTTGAACTTCCATCTTTGCCCGGACACCTAGTTTCTGTGCTATTAAGTGCTGATTTAACCCAGAGTTATCGTGAGTTTGAACAGCTGTTTTTCACCATTATTGTGCTTGCTGCTATTACGGTTGTGATAGGCGTATTGACCAGTGGAATCTTAGCTAAAAATCTCACAACACCGCTTTCAAAGCTTACTTTACTTGCGCAGCAATTTGCCCGTGGCAACTATAAAGCTGAATTTGTAGGTAAAAAGCAAAGTAGTGAAATCACCACCTTAATTGATGCCTTTAACAACATGGGTAACGACATTAAAGAGCGTGAACAGCAAATAAGTTTTCAAGCTAGCCATGATTCATTAACTGGCTTTTATACCCGTTCTGCTATGTTAGAAAACATGGAAAACTTGTTTGCCGAAGGGGCTGAGTACACACTGGTTGCTATAGATATCCGCGGCCTTCGCCATATCAATGATAAATTAGGCCCGCGTATTGGCGATGATTGTCTTAAAGCGGTTGCTGAGCGGATTGGTGAGTACTCAGCTCATCATAATGGTGTTAATGCTCGGATTGGCGGTGACGAATTTTTAACTTTATTGCCAGCCGATGAAACGAAACAATTTAAAGATGCGGTAATGAAGTTAGTTGCTCAGTTACAGGCTGGCTACTTAATTCAAGGCTTAAACATTACGTTACGCTTTAGTGTTGGGGTGGTGCATTGCCTTTCGCAAAATGTCAGCCCTGAGGATTTAATGCGTCGCTCGTTAATTGCTGTTGATACCGCATCTTGCGAGCATAAAACTATTCATTATTATCAAGAAGGTGAAGACGAAGAACATCTTGAGCGCCTAGCAATAATTGATGAACTTAAGCAAGCCCTTGTTGATGATGACGGTCAGCTGTTCATGACCTATCAGCCAAAACTAAATATTAAAACTAATAGCATTGATAAAGTTGAGTCGTTAATCCGCTGGCAACGCAAAGACGGTCAGTGGGTTTCACCAGAACTGTTTATTGATTTAGCAGAGCAATCGGGGGTGATTGTTGAGTTAACTTCTTGGGTTGTTAAAACCGTAGTGTCGCAAGTTGCAGCATGGCAACAGCAAGGTATTACTATGCAGGCTGCAATTAATGTTTCTGCGCAAGATATTGCATACCCAAGCTTTTACTCACACCTTGCTAAACAGTTAGAAAAACATGCTGTTAATGGGCGCTTGATCACAATTGAGCTTACAGAACGCGATATGATTGAGAACGAAGAGCAAGGTATTAAGGCGCTAGAAAACCTCAAAACCTTGGGGGTTAAAATCTCGTTGGATGACTATGGTGTAGGGCAAACATCGCTTGGGCGCTTAAAGTCATTACCGATTGATGAGCTAAAACTTGATAAGTGTTTTATTTTGCAATTAGATCAGTCTCGTCAAGATCAATACATAGTGCAATCTACGGTTACTCTAGGTCATCAGTTGGGCTTTTCGGTTGTTGCTGAAGGGGTTGAGAACAAAAATTCACTGGATATTTTAGTGCAAAATAAATGCGATTATGCACAAGGGTATTATTTAAGTAGGCCACTAAAATCAGAGCAGTTTTTGCAGTGGTTAGAGGTGTACAATGAAGCGTCTTAATTGGTTGTTTTGTCTGGCTTGCCTCGGTTTTGCAAGTTCAGGATTAGCTGCATCGGGTAAATTACTAGCAACGCCTGGTGTCTCACAAGTTGAAGGTAGTGCGGGTGGTGGTATTGTCCCTTGGGCGCAACTTGCAGGCTATGCAAGTGATGATGAAATAGCAATAAATGGTTTTTGCAGCCGTGCAGACGTGAGTGATTACCGCTTAGATGTTTGTGGCGCGCAGCTAAATATTTATGATCGCGTTGAATTTAGTTACGCAGAGCAACGCTTCGAAGTTCCGGCATTAAATACCGATATTGAGCAATCAATTACAGGAGCGAAAGTGCGCTTATACGGCGATATCGTTTACAGTAAATGGCCGCAGCTGAGCTTGGGTGTGCAACATAAATCACTGGATGACGGCAGTATCGCAAACCTACTCGGTGCCAAAGACACCAGCGGTACCGACGTATATCTTGCTGCTAGTAAACTACATTTGGGCGCGCTTGCTGGGTATAACTGGTTTTGGAACACCACCTTTCGTTATAGCGATGCTAATCAGCTTGGCTTGTTAGGCTTTGGCGGCCCTGATAGCGATAAAGAATTGTTATTTGAAGCATCGACAGCTGTGTTTTTAACCCACCAAATAGCCGTTGGTGTTGAGTATCGTGAAAAGTCCAATAACCTTGGCTTAGGAGAGCAAGATTGGCAGGATGTGTTTGTTGCTTGGTTTCCTAATAAGTATGTTAGCGTGACTGCTGCTTGGTTAGACTTAGGAAGTATTGCTGGGGCTAAGGATCAAACAGGTTGGTATCTTTCTGTAACAGGGTATTGGTAATGATGAAAACACTTTTTACATTTGTATTTGCCGTTATGTTAGTTGGTTGTGCAAGTAGCAACAATAGCACCTTGTATCAGCAAATTAATGGCGAACAAGGAGTTGAAAAACTGGTTGATAGTTTTATCAATCAAATAGGCCGTGACGAACAAATTTTAGCTTATTTTAAACAAACGAATGTCGCCCATTTTCGACAAGGCTTTATTACTCATTTGTGTAGCGTCACAGACGGTCCTTGTGAATATAAAGGCGATAATATGGTTGATATCCACACCGGAATGAATATCCCTAAAAAAGACTTTAACCGTGTGGTAGAGCTTTTGATTAATGCTATGGACGAACAACAGATCCCGCAAACGGTACAAAATCAAATCCTTAGCCGCCTAGCCCCCCTTCGTCCTGAGGTAATTGATATTTAGCTAGAACAAACTTGGAATGTAAGCTGAAAGAATAAAGTAATTTATGTACAATAGCTTTATTAAAAGTTTTTTGTTCTATTACTGTCATCTCACAAAAAAATAATAAAGATTGTTTAGCTTTTATGAATATAATTTTCGATACTCAAAGTCTCTACTACTTACCGCAATATATTCCGGTATATAAAAAACTACTTACCAAAGATATAACTAGTAGGTTTGTTTTTTATCGCAATAGCCATGAACAAACAATCCAGCAAATCATAGATGACAATGAACTTGAGCATATTTGGGTTGATAATCAAAAGCAAGCTATTGAATATTACGAAAATGAGCGAGCAGATTGGGTGTTTTTTGCAAACTCATTCGAGTTTTTAGACCGTTTACACAAAGTGTCTAAAAGCGCTCAGTTAGGGCATGGCATTGGGCCTAAATCTAGTTATTACACCAAATCATCACAAGCCATGACGGTCAGGTTTGTTGAGGGGCAGTATCGCCTTAAGCGTTTACAAAATATGTATCCAGATGATTGTTTTGTTGATGTGGGTTTTTGTAAACTTGACGATATTTTTAATCAAGTGCCTCTTGATGGTGCTTTAGATTTAACGAAATTTGATAAAAGTAAAAAGACTATTCTCTATGCTCCTACATTCTACCCAAGTAGTATCGAACGCTTTCCAAAAAACTGGCCAGAGCAATTTTCTGAATTTAACATTCTGATCAAACCTCACTATTTCTCAATATGTAAAAGCCGCTATCAAAAGCAACGTGATTTATTAGAGCATTGGTCAAACTACGATAATGTTTATCTTGCTCGGGTTGAGGACTATTCACTATTACCATTTTTAGATCAGGCTGACTTACTTATAAGTGATGCATCTTCCGCTCTTTTTGAATTTGCTTTACTTAATAAACCTGTAATTTGGTGCGATTTCTTGAAGTTGCGTTGGAGCTACAGAGGTATCTTCTCTTATCGTTTTAAACGTCGTATGGATCAAGACTACGGTGAATATGCCAATATTGCTGTACATGCAAAAAATTACAAAGACTTACACAAACTTGTTATCGAGCAACTTGAAAACCCTGAGTCTTTGGCTGAGAAAAGGCTTGAATTAGCTGAAAAGCTAGCAGGTAAACTTGATGGCAAAGCAAGTGAACGAATCGTCAATTACTTAGTCGAAAATAATTAAGTTATTAAGAGTACACACTGGAAAAATTAATGAAGAAGATAGGTTACACGACAGGTGTTTTTGATTTATTTCATATAGGTCATTTAAACATTTTAAAACGAGCAAAATTAGAATGTGATTACTTAATTGTTGGTGTAACTACCGATGAACTTTGTCGTAATGTAAAAAATAAAGAGCCCGTCATTCCTTTTCAAGAGCGAATGGAAATTGTTGAAGCAGTTAAATTTGTGGATGAAGTTGTCCCACAGGTTAATTACGACAAAGAAGAAGCTTGGAATAATTTGAAATTTGATAAAATGTTTGTAGGTGATGATTGGAAAGGAACTGAAAAGTGGAACAAAATAGAAGCTGATTTTGCAAAACTTAATGTTGAAATTTGCTACTTTTCTTACACATCTCATACATCAAGCACAAAGCTGCGTGAAGTGCTTGATAAAATAAGTAAAAACTAATGAAGAATATCGTCTCGCCAGAATGGCTTAACGAGCATTTAAACCTGGATAACTTGGTTATCTTTGATGCAGGAATGCTACGTCCTGGTTTACCGGGTGAGTATGCGCCTAAGGCGATGCTTCCTAATGCACAGCGTTTTGATTTCAAAAAGACGCTGGCAGATAACAGTAATCCTGTACCAAGTATGATGTGCAGTAGCGAGCAGTTCACAGAACATATGCAGCTTGCTGGTGTTAACCAAGACTCTCTAGTTGTGATTTATGAGGATCAAGGCTTATTCAGTTCAGCCCGTGCGTGGTGGATGTTTAAAGCCATGGGCTTTGATAACGTAAAAGTTTTAAGTGGCGGTTTAGCTAAGTGGCAGGCACTTGGCTTTGCTACACAAGCAAGTTATTCAGCTGCTTCTGGTCAAGGCAATTTTGTTGCCAGCCCGCGTGCTGATTACTTTATTAGTGCTGAGCAAGTACTTAACTCACTTGATGAACAAAGCACACTAACACTCGATGCTCGCCCTTATGAGCGCTTTACAGGTGAACACGCTGAGCCGCGCGAAGGTATGCGCAGTGGTCATATTCCAAATAGTCGCAGTTTATCTCTAGCAACAGTGCTAAATAACGGTGAGCTTAAACCGCTTAGCGAGTTACAGGCATTATTTGAACAACACATAGCGCCGCATCACACCCAGTTGCAGTTTAGCTGTGGTTCAGGTGTAACCGCTTGTGCAATTGCATTGTGTGCCGATGAATGCGGTTACGCTAACTTACGTGTTTACGATGGCTCATGGAGTGAGTGGGGCGCTCGTCACGACCTACCTATTGAAACAGGCCCGCATCAATAAAATCGGCGTAATTTTGCCAGCTGTCGATACTCTTTTTATTCAGTGGCTGGCGGATTTGCTTTTTACTCGCAGTGGCTGATGCTGCATTGCTTTTATAAAAAGTCAGGCAGTTTTCCTGCCAGCTTAAATCACAAAACGCATAGAGCTTTTGCGTTTGTTGGGTAGGCTCTGCTACTAATTGCTCATAGCTTTGCAAAAAAACATTTTCAGGATACTTGTTGGCAAAATGACTGACTAAGGCCGAGTAATCTTGATGGAACGAGGCAATATCTTCAAGTGTAAAACTGTAGTGATGAAACACACTTTGCGGGCTATACATCTGCCTAAAATTGGCAATGCTGCAATCTTGCCAGCCCCGCTGCATACAAACGATTTTCGCATTAGGAAAAGCCGCTAAAATAAAATCAATATAGTAAAAGTTAAATGGCTGTTTATCACAACTTCTTAGGCCGTCACTTAGCAGCTCGGCTCTTTGTTGATAGTTAGCTAATGCTGTTTTTATTGCCTCAAATTCATATGCCTTATCGAGCATTTCGCTGTCTATTACACGAGCTGATTGCGTGGCGTCTTGTATGAGTTGCGCAATATCATTTAACTCCCCAACCCCTTGCAGTTGTGTACTTTGATTAAGGATTTTTTCAACTAAGGTTGTGCCAGAGCGGGGCATGCCAACAACAAAAACGGGTGAGAACTCAGAGTCACTACTAGCTGGTGCTTGCTGTTTGCTTTGAGTAATGAGCTTTTGACAAAAGTGGTGGTGTTGGCTTGCTTGATAGTTAAGTTTACCGGCTATCGCTTGCTTACTTAGTGCAAAGTATTTAAATGCATTTTTGTAGTCATTAAGGTGCTCATAATTAAGGGCAAGACTATGAAAATACACTTGCTGTTCAACAATGCTTTTTTCTTTATCCGCCAAGGCTTGTAGTTTTTGTATATGTTGCTTGGCATCTACTTTCGTATTGAGTTCAGCCTGCGAATAGTGGGCTTGATAAAAGCTAGGTTGCTTTGTGGTTAGTTGCTGTAATAAGCTTTTAGCTTCATCGAACAGTCCGTGAATTTTATAACACACCGCCAAATTATAGCTAATTTGTGGGTTATCTTTATTGCGCTGGTAGGCTGCTTGTTGGAAGCTAAGAGCGTCGTCATAATGCCCTAAACGGGTCGCAATGTTGGCTAATGTATCAAAGTCTGCGCCACTAAAGCCAGCTGTTTGTAGTGCGCTTTGATAATGCACAGCTGCATTACTTACTTTGCCTAACAGTACGTATAACTTGGCAAGTGCTAAATGATAAACAGCAAAAGGGGCTAGGCTTAGCGCTTTTTCAAGGAGCTTAATAGCTTTGGTGATATCGCCAGCTGCGGTGTTGACTTCGCTGAGTAAAAAGTAACAAACGTGGTCTTCAGGATTTTGTTTTAGGCGCTGCACAAGTAGGTGATGTGCATCGTTTAGTTGTTTATTTGCTAACAACTGTTGGATATGAGCGCGAAGCGCTTGTTGGGTATCATTTAGCATAAGCGCATATTATATCAATTCACCAGAAACTTAATTTTATACCAATCCGCAATAATACTTAATCATTTTGAGGGATTAAACCTGTCGCTAGCTGCGTTAAAAATTTCTGATTTACGACTGCATGGATGCAGAAGGTAGAGCAATGCAGGAGCAATTGCCGAGAACAACTAAATAACGAAATTTTTGCCTTGCTATCAACGAGGTTTTCTTGCCTCAAAATAGACCAATTAATTAAGCGAATTGGTATTAAAAAGCCCTGCCTGAAGGTGGCAAGGCTTTTATGGGTATGTTTAATTACAGCTCAAAGTTGTAGCTAAACTTCATACCGATAGTACGCGGCGCTGTGGTGTAGTGACCATAAACACGCTGTAGCTCAGGTAGCTCTTTATTAAGCTCAGCATATTGCGACATACCAGCCCAAGACTTATCACGACGTACAGAAGTGAATGCGTACTTATCGAATAAGTTGTCTACGTAAAGCGTTGCAGACCACATATCACCAGTAATTTTGGCAGATAAGTTACTTAGTGCATAACCTGGTAATACTTCGCCGTCTGCTTTTAAGCCTACTTTGGTGATTACATCGCTTTGCGCTGTGATACCGTAGTTTACGCTTAATAACTTATCACCTAAGACATCTTGCTCGTAACGAAGACCAAACGAGAATTGATGCTCAGGAGCGCCCGGTAAACGGTCGCCTTTGGCACCATCATAGTAGCTTTGGTACTGTGCTAAGTCATCGCCTAACACACCAAATAAGTAAGGCGCATCTTCGGTCAATTCAGCCTTTGCATACGCGTATGTCGCATATGCAGCCCAATTATCACCAATCATTGCGCGAGTAGAAAGCTCAACACCTTTAGAATTAGCAGAGCCTGCATTTGAGGTAATTAGCTCTTGACCATTTACGGTGCTGCTACCCACTTGTGCATCTTTCCAATCAACATTAAATAGCGCCGCATTAAAATGTAGGCGGTTACGTAACCATGATGACTTAAAGCCTAGCTCGTAGTTGACCGTTGTATCTGGTTTGTAATCTTCTTCGTTTGGCAGGGCACAAACAATTTGTTGCTCAGGTAATACATCAGGGCAAGGAGCAATACCGTTACCACCACCAATACGGAAACCTTCACTCACGGTAAAGTAAGCAAGTACACCATTATCGAATGTATAGTTAGCATTAAACTTAAATAAGTTACCGTTATCGCTAGCGCTCACATTTTCCATAACAAGGTTATCTAGTGAATCAAAATCACCAGAATAAAGCGGTGTAGCAGAGCCTGATGTTGTTGATACATCGTATTCGTAAAAACGAGCACCTAAAGTTACATCAAACTGATCTGTGATGCTGTAGCCGACTTCACCAAAAAGTGCTTTTTCAGTGGTCTCGCTATCTGAAATTAGAATGTACTCAAGGTCTTGTTCAACATTTGGAATACCACCACCCCAGTACTCAGTCAGACCCGGCGTGTACTCACGATCATCAGAGTAACTTTCTACTTTGTTGTAGAAGCCGCCTACAATCCAGCTAAAAGCACTATTACTATTTGAAACTAAACGAAGCTCTTGCGTAAATGTATCGCGATCTGAGGTATCGTGCGTGTAGCCAACAAAAGAAGGGAAATCGGCATAGCCTGACCAAATATCGTAAAGTAGATCAGTTTGATCGCGCTGACCAGATTGCTCATAGCTAGACCAACCAGATGCAGATACCAGCTCAGCAAAACCAAGATCTGCTTTTACTTCTAAGCTTAATAAATCGTTTTCTTCTTCACCTGGTTCAAGTACACGAGCTACGTTTTCGTATTTTCCAGGAATCCCTTGTAGCGCACTGCTATCAGCAAGAGAGCCGTATTGCGATGTCGAGTTACCGCCATTTTCTTGCTTTTGATAGAAGTAGTTTAGCGTTGCATCAATATCTTCGGTTGCAAGCCAACGAAGTGATAAACGTGCAGTGGTGATTTGCTCATCGTTAACATCGCTTACGCTTTTTAAGTTGGCATTTACATCGCTGCTGTCTGAAAAATCAGGATTTGGGTTTGATACACCCGGTTCTTGAACCACGTGGGTGTAGTCAATGTAACCAGGGTTATCGTAATAATTTAAGCTAGCACGAAGCGCTAGTTTTTCTTCAATTAGCGGGGTATTGAATACCACACCAAACTCACCGCCAGTGCCGTCACTTTCGTTAATGCTAAATACATCGCCTGTAACCTTACCTTCGGTGATATCAAGCTCTGGTTGTTTTAGTAAGTAACGAATTGCACCACCTAAAGTACCTGCACCATACAGTGTACCTTGTGGGCCAATTAGCACTTCAACACGGTCAACGTCAGTTAAACGTAAGTCGATGCTAAGTGGAATTTCACCAACATAGGTTGCCACTGTGCCACTATCAGAAATACGGTCAGAAGTATTTGTATTCAAACCACGAACGATAATCGGAGAACCTTCACGGCCACCTTGATCAGAAATTGTTAAGCCAGGTACCCAGCGTGCGACATCTTCTAGATCACCAATGTTTTGGTCGCTAATTACATCGCCATTGAGCGCTGTGATATTAAGCGGTGCATCTTGCACTGAGCCTGCACGTCGTGTTGCAGTAATTTGAATAGTTTCAATTGATTTATCAACTTCGATAGCATCTTCTGCAGCAAACGCCATATTACTATTGATTAAAACTGCAGAAATTGCACTTGCAAGTAGAGCAGGCTTAAAAGTGTTCATGATTGATTCCGACTTAGTTACAGTAAATTTATGCTTAAAAAATAGACGTTACTAGTAATTTAAGCTTAAAAATTGATGATTTAGTGAATTTATATCCAATTATAATGTATTTTTATTCTTATCGTCCATGCGTTATTTGCAATTAAATGCAAAATATTTGAATAAATACTCTGTAAGAGGTTAGCTATCGGAATAAGGGCAATGAGTACAGCCATTACTACAGCAGTGGCCACGTTTTAAAAAGAACCAGCGGCTAAATACCATGTAGTTGTTTTGCATGGTGTAATCGAGATTTTCTATTAAATTACCTTGAGTAAAATAAGGCTTAGCGAAGGCAAGCTGCTGTTCAAGAGGCTGTTGGTAAAGTTTAGATAAAAATGAATTTATCTTTTTTATAGTACAGTCTCGGCATAAACATTCTGTTGCAGCCTCATCGAGTGGTAAAATGTTGGGCAGCTCACTACACCAACAGGCATTAATATTGTCGGCTTGGCAGTTAAGCGTTGCTTTGCATTGTGAGCAAGTAAGGGTTGTCATTAAGTAAAAAGATGCTTTGAGATTGAAAAGGTAAGCATAGCAAATGGATAAATTAGACGCATTAGATGAGTTTGCCCGCTTTGGTGATAACCGATTTGAGGCAATCTCAGTAATTACCAGTACTCCAGACACACAAGGTGGTGTCTATACTCTGACGCAAGATGTTTTCTGCCAGGTTTTACAGCGTGTTATAGACGGCGAAATAGATATCGATGAATTAGAACTTTGGGCAAACGTAGTAGAGTCTAGGCAAGACATCGACGAAAGTGCCGTTGAAGGGGCTATTTATGCGCTAAGTAATAACGAGCAAATGGGTGAGTTGAGTACAAGTACGCTAAAGAAGTTATTAGCAGTGACTTTAGGCTGAAAGAATTTTATACCTTTCAGCCTAAGGCATTTACTGCTTGCTATTTATGGTAGCTTAAGCAGGTTTCCACTTCGTTCTTCGAACCTAAGATCACCGCCACACGTTGGTGAATAGCATCAGGTTGAATGTCCATGATGCGCTCAGTGCCTGTTGAGGCAATACCGCCAGCTTGTTCGATTAACATTGCCATTGGGTTTGCTTCGTATAATAAACGTAATTTGTTAGGTTTATTTGGATCTTTCGTGTCGGTTGGGTAAGTAAAAATACCACCACGGCATAATACACGGTGCACATCACCTACCATTGCAGCAATCCAGCGCATGTTAAAGTTACGACCACGCGGTCCAGTATCACCAGCAATTAAGTCATTGATGTAATTTTGCATTGCTGGTTGCCAATGGCGTTGGTTTGAAGCATTGATTGCAAATTCGCTAGTCTCTTCAGGTACGGTTGCAAAATCTTGCGTTAATAAGAAGGTACCGTGCGTTTTATCTAAGGTGAAAAAGCGTGTGCCTTTGCCAGTTGTTAACGCCAGCACGGTTGATGGGCCATATAATACATAACCCGCTGCAACTTGGTTTTTACCCGGTTGCATAAAAATACTAGGATCAGCCGGATCAGCCCCTTCAGGCGCCGCCATAATTGAGAAAATCGTACCAACGAGTGAGTTGATATCAGTATTTGATGAGCCATCAAGTGGGTCGAATGCAACAATGTAGTTGGCATCTGGATTACCCGCAACGGTGAAGTCTTCTTCTTCAGAGGCAATGGCTTTTACGTAGCCCGATTCTAATAAAATATCTTTTAAAAGTTGGTTAGTTAGAACATCGAGTTTTTTCTGAGTTTCACCCTGAATGTTTTCGTCTAGGGTTGAGCCTAATACGCCAGATAGGGCGCCTTGACCAACACGAAATGAAATTTCTTTACATGCCGCAAGTACCGTTCTGATCAATGAGATCAGTTCACGAGGGCAACCATCTTCTAACAATACCGGTGGGAGTCTACGCATTCTATTTTCCTGATAACGTTGTAGCCAGACATTTTTAGTGTGAGAGAGAATGTCTTAGCAAGCGCTGAATTTCGTCTTAAATAGCTGATTTTTCTTGGCGGTACTTTATACTGCTTAATACCTATACAGTATTTAAAACGCGAATAACAAAGATAAGATTATGCAAAAAATACCATTACTACGATATCTGCTCTTAGCTGTGCTACTTACTATGATAACTCAAGCACACGCAGCAATTAAGTCTATAAATGATTTTACTGAAAAAATGACTCATTTTTCAGGCTATTTTTCATTTTACTACGATACAGAAAACGGCAAATTGTATCTTGAGGTGGATAAACTCGAGCAGCAATTTTTATTACAACAAAGCTTACCTTACGGTGTTGGTTCAAACGATATTGGCTTAGATCGCGGTCAGCTAGGTGATACTCACTTAGTTCAGTTTGAGCGTTTTGGCGATAAGGTGATGCTAAGAGCTATTAATACTTATTACCGCGCTAATACTAATAACCTTGCGGAACAACAAAGTATTAAAGAGGCGTTCGCATCAAGTATTTTAGCCGGCTTTAGTGTTGTAGCTCAGTCAGATACTGCGGTACTTGTGGATTACACCCCTTATTTATTAAGCGATGTTCATGGTGTAAGCCGTCGCTTATCGGCAACCGGGCAGGGAAGTTTTAACTTAGATAGCAACCGCAGTGCGGTATATTTAGCACGCTCAAAAGCGTTTGAAAAAAATACTGAATTAGAAGCCGTGCTAACTTTTCAAGGTAATAACCCAGGAAAGTATGTTCGCCAAGTGAGCGCAGACCCTTATGCGCTGACAGTGCATATGCATCACTCATTAATTGAGTTACCGGACGATAACTACACCCCTCGCAAATTCCACCCTCAAGCAGGTTTTTGGAGCATTGAGCACAAAGATTATGCGGCAGCGCTGGGTGAATCTATGTATGTGCGTTACATCCCGCGTCATCGTTTAGCGAAAAAAGATCCGAGCCTGCCAATCAGCGAGCCCGTTGAGCCGATTGTTTATTACTTAGATCCGGGTGTACCTGAGCCAGTTAAAACAGCGTTACTTGATGGTGCTAAATGGTGGAATGATGCCTTTAATGCAGCAGGTTATAAGAACGCATTTATCGTTAAAGTGCTCCCTGATGATGCAGACCCTATGGATATTCGCTACAACGTAATTCAATGGGTGCACCGTGCAACCCGTGGTTGGTCATACGGCAGCTCCGTGATTGACCCTCGAACAGGCGAAATTATCAAAGGTCATGTGACACTGGGTTCACTGCGTGTTCGTCAAGACATCCTAATTGCAGAAGCATTAGCAGCTCCCTATTTTAAAGGCAATGAAGTGGCTAAGCGCTTACAAGCCATGGCACTTGATCGTATTCGTCAATTAAGCGCCCATGAAGTCGGGCATACTTTAGGTATTTCGCATAATTTTGCAGCGTCAGTGGCAGACAGAGCCTCTGTAATGGATTATCCACACCCACTACTAAGCTTTAATGAGCAAGGTAAATTAGATGTAAGCCGAGGTTATGCTGCTGGCATGGGCGTGTGGGATACCCAAGTGGTTAAATACGGTTATAGCGACTTCACCAATCAAGATGAAGCACAGCAATTGGCCGCAATTTTAGCTGAAAACAAAAGCAAAGGGCTGGAATTTATTTCAGACAGTGATGCCCGCGCTCAAGGTGGTGCTCACCCAACAGGGCATTTATGGGATAACGGCAGTTCACCGAGTGATGAGCTAATGCGTGTACTTGATGTTCGTAAACAAGCGCTGACGAGCTTTGGTATCGAAAACATCAAAACAGGCACTGCTTTATCGCAATTAGAAGAAATGCTGGTGCCACTTTATTTGTTCCATCGCTATCAAGTTGAAGCTGCGGTTAAATTAATTGCCGGTGTAAATTACGAGTACGAAGTACGTGATGGCTCACAACCTAAAGGGGCGCAGGTTGTGGCAAAGCAAACGCAACAAGCGGCAGCCGATGCAGTACTTGCGACATTAAAAGCTGAGAACCTTGTTTTGCCTGAGTCGGTATTAGCGCTTATTCCACCAAAAGCGTATGGTGAATCAAAATCACGCGAGAGCATTGTTGGCCGCACAGGACTCACGCTTGATGCGATGGCGCTGCCTGAGGTTGCTGCAGCACATAGCTTGAGCCTACTTTTTAATAGCCAACGCATTAACCGTTTAGCACAGCAGCAAGCACGAAGCGATGCATTTTATGGTTTAGATGCGCTATTAGCACAAACTTATCAGCAAGTTTTTGAGCAAAAAATTGCTTCAGGGATGGCAGGTAAAATTAGCCAACGTGTACAGCTTTTAACTGCAAAACAGTTTGCTGACTTAGTGGCAAGCAATGAGGTGGCACCCGAAGTGCAAGCACAGCTTCGTTACTACTTAGCTAAACTTGCAAAGAGTTACCAGCAAGAATCCATGCTAGGCAGTGCATCCGTTGGTAACAGTGCATTTAAGCAATATTTAAGCGAGCAAATCAGTTACTTTTTAGAAAGTGGTGAATGGCCTACAAACTTTAAAGTGCTGCCAATGCCACCGGGCTCACCAATTTAATCCTCCTTTATTTTAAGACGCCTAGCATAGCTAGGCGTTTTACTTGCATAAAATTGGATATTTGCTAATCTAGCGGCCTTCCTTTTTTGTCTTTTTGAGGTGTATATGGCGTTCTTTTCTCGCTCGTTGTTAGCAGCGGCCATTACATTCTCTAGCTTTTCAAGCTACGCAACCCTAGAAAAAAAACAATGCGATGTAGAGCTAAGCCATGGCTTAATCATCACCGATGATGTCATTCGTATCGTTGATAAAGGTCAAACTCGCGTACAGATCAACAACGATAACCAATTATTTATACGAGGTTATTGGGTTGATTTAAGCCCTGATGAAAGCAAAGTTGTGGAGCAATTCAGTCGAGGCATTAGGCAAACCGTCCCTGAGCTTGTTGACTTGGCGACCGATGGTGTAAACCTTGGCTTAAGTGCTATCGAGCAAGTTGTTGAGGGCATGTCAGACAAAGAGCCAGAAGTGTTAAAAACTCAGCTGCAATATGTTGAGCGTGCACTGATGGATAAATTTAAGCGTGGTGATGACTTTTTCTTTATTGCTCCACAGTCGCTGTCGAAAATCGATGACTTTTTTACCAAAGAAATCAGTCAGAAAATTCACTCTGCAGTGCACGGATCGCTTGGCGCTATTTTAGTCTCGTTAGGCGATGCTTTTAAATCCCGCGAAGGTAATATCGAAGACCGTATCAATGATATGGGGCAGCGTATGGATATCATCTCAAAAGAAATTGATAAATCACTGCAAAAGAAAGCAGAGCAATTAGAGATGAAAGCGTCTGAATATTGTGAGTGTTTAAACTCGTTAGATGTCACTGAATCGCGCTTACAACAAATGGTGCCGGGGATGGCCGATTTTGATTTGGTACAAATAAAGTCTTAATACGAATTTAAAACGAGAAAGCCCAGCAGTTGCTGGGCTTTTTCGTTTTTAGTTGATTTAAATTAACTGAATTTAGCGGTTTCAGTTTCTAAATTGCTAGTAAGACCTTTGATCAAATCGGTTGCTGTATGGGCCTGATTTGATACATCAGCCGTTTGTGAAGCCGTGTCTGAGATAGTCACGATACGTTTGGCAGTGTCTTCACCGGCATCAAGCTGCTCTTTTGCAGCAATAGCTATCTGATGGCTCATTTGCGCGATTGCGCTGAGTGAACTGGCAACGCGTTTTAGTTCTTCATTGGCTTTAGTCGACTTTTCAACGGTTTGTTCACTGGTACTAATACTAAGCGAAACAGATGACTTGGCATCTTGGGTTGCAGCTTGTAGTTTGCCAATCATATTGCGGATTTCTTCAGTGCTGGTCTGTGTGCGCTGAGCAAGCCCACGAACTTCATCAGCAACTACAGCAAAACCTCGTCCTTGCTCGCCTGCTCGGGCAGCTTCTATCGCCGCATTAAGCGCAAGTAAGTTCGTTTGTTCGGCAATACCTTGAATAACACTGAGCACATTAGCGATATTATTTACTTCATCATCAAGCACTTGAATGTTATTACCAGCGCTGTCAATTTGCTGCTCTAAAAGCGCGATGGTATCAGCAGCCTCGCTGGTTAAGTGGCTGGCACTTTGACCTTGTTGCTCAGCTTCTTGCACTGAGTAAGCAGCTTGTTCAGCATGCTCCACAACGGTTTGTGCTGAGGCTGTTAACTCGGTAATAGCTGAAGCAACCATTTGAGTTTCTTCGTTTAGGCTACGAGTCAGTTTGTCGAGCTCAACAGAGCGAGACTCGTTATCAACACTTTGATTTTTTAAGCTATCAGTAACGCCTTTAATGCCGCCAACAACGCCACGTAAACCTTGCTGCATGTAATGCATGGCAGCAATAATGCTCTCAGGTGGAGCATCTTGGCGAATATGTGAGTTTAAGTTGCCGCGAGAGACGTTTTTTACAATACCAATTACTTCGTCAATTTCGCCGCCCAAGGCATTAGTGAGCGATGAACCAAAGCGGGCAATGGCAAAGGTCAGCGCAATGGCAATAAGCATAGATAAGCCGAGCAGCCACTTTGCAGTATTCCAATAACGTTCATCAACTTCTTTGGCGCTAATGCCTGTACCAACATACCAGCCAAACAGCGGTGTTTTTTGTACTACAGAGGTTAAATCAACGGTTTCACCATCTCGCACTGAATCCCAGTGATAGGTGATGATTTTATTGGTAGTGTTACCCACGAGATTTTCGACCATACGGCCGATACTGTTGCCGCTGGCATCTTTAAAATCGTTAAAGCTGGTACCGTGTAGTTCTGGGTCGTGCGGAGTAGCAACAAAATCTAAGTTGTTGTCGACGACGTAGACATATTCTGAGTCATGGTATTTATTTTCTCGAAGTACCTGAATAGCGAGCTGCTTTGCTTGTGCTTCTTCGAGTTGATTGCTTTTAACCATCAACTCAAATTGCTCAACAATATTGGTGGTGCTCTTCATGAGCTGATTGATACGCGCGATATTGTCGCTTTCGCTGGCATGGCGTAAAGATTGTAAGCCAAGTAACGCTATCGCAGATAACGCAATAAACATAGCGATAGCAAATAAGGTAATTTTTGTTTTTAAAGCTAATCCTGATAACACAGTCAGCCTCCTTTATTATTTCCCCTGTTAACTTTTACCACGTTTGTCTGGTTTTATTAAGGAAAAATGACAGCGTTATCATGACTTTTGCTCAAGTACCTATTTAGAGCTTCAGTTCGGCTTCTGTGAGGGCACGATATTCACCGCTTGCAAGGCTTTCGTCGAGGGTGATGTCAGCTATTTTTTCACGATGTAATTCAACAACTTTATTATCTACAGCAGCAAGCATTCGCTTAACTTGATGGTATTTACCTTCGCAAATTGAAAGGCGTAAGCTGTAGCTTGCAAGTTTTTCAACAACCGCAGGGCGAGTTAGCTCTTTTTCGTTGTGCAATTGCACCCCTTGCTCTAACGCTGTAATGGCTTCTTCATCGATAGGTTCTTGAGTTTCAACTAAATAGGTTTTGAATTTGTTATGCTTTGGTGCAGTAATTTTGTGTGACCAGTCGCCATCATTAGTGATGATCACTAACCCTGTGGTATCGATATCTAAACGGCCTGCAACATGAAAGTCGCTCATATTTGGTTCATCAAGCAAGTCAAATACAGTCGGGTGAAGGTCATCTTTATTGGCACATACATAGCCTGCTGGCTTATGAAGCATGAAGTAGCGCTTACCTAAAAACACCAGCGGCTCGCCTTGCCAGCGCACGTCATCATCTTGGCTGATTGAATAATCAAATGAGGTGATCACCTCGCCGTTAACAGTGGCGTATTTACGTTTGATACCTGCTTTGGTTTTGCTGCGAGGTAACTCGGCAATATGGCTGATAAATTTATCTAAACGGCATGGAAATTTCATTGGGATCACATTTTTAGTCGGCTACAATGGCGGCGAGTATAGCGGATACTAGTTACCTATGACAGTACAGCAAGGACAAATATTACAGCATTACCAAGCGCAAATAGCCAAAGGTGATTTGCAAGAAGACCGTGCCCAGCGCACAGCGATTAATGCTCTCGATAATCTAGCCACAGAATTAGCTGCACCAAGCCATTGGTGGCAAAGCGCTAAGCCAATAAAAGGAGTTTATTTATATGGCCCAGTAGGGCGTGGTAAATCCATGTTAATGGATGTGTTTTTCAAGCTTGTTAACATTGAAGCTAAGCAGCGTTTGCACTTTCATCATTTTATGAAGCAAGTGCATGAGCGCTTAACTCAGCTGCAAGGGCAGAAAAATCCGCTGACTGTGATTGCTAAAGAGTGGGCAGAGCACATTCGCTTGATTTGTTTTGATGAGTTTTTTGTTTCTGATATTGGTGATGCCATGATCTTGGGTGGCTTATTCAAAGCCCTGTTTGAGCAGCAAGTAGTGTTAGTGGCAACGTCGAACTGTAAACCTGAGCAGTTATATCGCAACGGTTTACAGCGAGCACGATTTTTACCCACTATCGATTTATTAAATGAGCATTGCCATGTTTTAAGTGTTGAAGGCGATACCGATCATCGCTTTCGCTTTGGAAAACAAACCGCACATTATTTTATTGGTAACAAAAAGGCGCTAACAGAGCGCTTTTTAAAGCAAGAGCAAGTAATACAAAGGCAAACAACGATAGAGGTTTGCCACCGCGAGCTTAGCTGTGTAATGCAAGCTCAAGACGCCATTATGTTTGATTTTATGATGCTTTGCTCAGGACCTAGAAGCACCGCGGATTATATTTATTTGGCAGAGCGTTTTCAGCGCGTTTATTTACTCAATGTGCCAGTAATGGGGCGCGGAGCAACAGGTAAACAAATTGTGCATGGCATTGAAGATAGTTATCAGCGAGAAAAGCAGGATTTACAAGAACACTTTTTAGATGATGAGGCACGGCGCTTTATTGCTTTGGTTGATGAGTTTTATGATCGCAGCCGATTACTGGTGATTTCGGCCGATGTGGGTATTAGCGATTTATATCAAGGCCAAAAACTGGCATTTGAATATGCGCGTACCGAGTCTCGATTAGTTGAGATGCAAAGCTGGAAAAGATAAAAGGCGCAATAAAAATGCGCCTTTGATGTCAGCCTAGCTGGGGATCTTCATATGAAACGGTTAAAAGCTATATTGAGCACCTACATACACGTAGCGACCAGCACCACCGCCGTATGCGCTGTAGTAGTTACCACGGCCATATGGATAAAAGTCACCTTTATTATCAAACACGTTATTCACACCACCGAATACGCGCAATTGGCTCTGTTCACCAAGTGACATGGTGTAAGACGCTGAAAGGCTGTGTTTTAAGAACGAGCCATAATCTTGGTAGGCAAGTTTTTCTGGATTACTGATACAAGTATCTTCACCAGCCTCACAGCGGGCATCGTTTTCGGCAATATACTCTTGATAATCTTCTTCAAGACTCTGGCTTGCTTTAAACGAGCCTAAGTAATTTGTACGCCAGCGAATACGTAAGTTATCGTTACGCCATGTCAGTGACATTGAGGCTTTATCTTTGCTGCTGCCGTAACCTGCGTAGTGACTGGTTACTAAGCTGCCATCAAGTCCTTCATAGGTTTGCGAGTTTTCGATTACATGGTTGTAATCTAGTTTAAATGACAACTGACCTAGGTTATCTAAGTCTAATTTGTACTGTGCAACCACATCATAACCACGTGCAGTTAGCTCATCGAGGTTATATTGACGCTGAAGAATTTTGATAATGTTACCTTCGCTATTACGGGTAATATCATTACAAAATACGTTGTCTTCACCCCATGCTGCTTCTGAGTCGTAACATTCACGCATGATGTTTTCATTGCTGATCTGCGAAATCGCATCAACAATCGCAATATCGTAGTAATCAACGGCAAGATTAAAGTTTTCTAAAAAGGCAGGAGCCACTGTCACACCAAAGGTATAAGTATCAGCGGTTTCTTCTTTTAGATTTTCGTTACCTGCCCCTGGAGAGTAACTGTTATTCTCATCGCTAAATTCAAAGTTAGGATCAGCAGCAAGTTGCGCAGCTAACGTCGGTTCTTTGCGGCAGTTATCGTGACCTGCTTTAGTTGATGTTGCCGTTAAACCGTCACAAATATCATCATAGCTGTCGTAATCGCCACGCGGTGGTGACATAAGCTCTGTGATTGTAGGAGCACGTTGAGCGCGAGCGTAGTTTGCTCTAAATGCATAGCCTTCGATTGGTTCCCAAAATACACCTAGCTTGTAGCTGGCAACAGTGTTGACGTTTTCCATGCTGTAGTTAGCTAAACGTAATGAAGTTTCTGCGCTTAAATTTTTTGCTAAAGGGGCATCTTTTAAAAGTGGGATCGCAAGCTCTGCAAAGGCTTCATAGACCTCAACTTCACCATAAAAATTTGGTACATAGTTAAAGGTAATACCGCCTGCTTTCATGTCGTCGCTGGTTGATAGGTCTTGGCTGTCTTTACGGTATTCGCCACCAAATACTGCGGATACTGAGCCTGCTGGTAATTCAAATAAATCACCCGCAACGTAGCCAACCACACCGTATTGTTTTATTTCGGTATCAATAATTGGGTTGGTACGGATCCAAGCAGCCATCTCATCGGTGATAGATCCCTCACCAAATAAGTTAATTGGCACACAGCCTTCAGCACGAGCTGCTTCATCAATACATTGAATGGTGCCATCCGCTAACTCTTCTGCTTGCAAAGCTTGATTAAGTTTTACAGTATTTAATTCATTGCTACGAATTTGGTGTTGGGTAAAACGACCATAACTTGCAGATAGATCCCAGTCCCACTCGTCATTAAATAATGTGCCTTGAAGACCTGCCCAACTACGAATCGTTTTACGGGTATTATCAGTGCTGATATTCCCCACTTCACTGAAGCGGCGATCCCAATAAATACGATCTTTATATGGGTTGGCATCGAGGATTTCTTGCGGAACATATGGGTTGTCGATTGGGATGTAACCCGGTGCTACATCTGCAAGGGGCTCGCCCGTGGTCGGGTCATAACGCGGTACATAGGCACCTTCGTATTCATCTTCAGGCGACTTATTGTTAAAAGAGCCACTTTCACTGTATTGAACTTGCGCGTAGAACATCACATCGTCAGTTAAGTCGTAATCAATTTTAACTGCAGCAGATGCGTTATCGCTTGGTACATCAAGCATCACGTATTGCCTAGAATTCACACCGTAAATTTCTTCGTTGCCTTTCCAGTCATCACGTAGAGTTTGACCGTCATACCAAAATTGTGTGTCGTTACGGCTATTTTCTAAGAACACACCGCCCGGAATACCGTCGCTTTTGCTAACCCAATCAGCTTGTGTGATGTCACGCATACATTGATCCCCATCTGCTGTTTGCATTACATTACACATGCGATCTGGATCGTAATCGTAACTATCTTCGATTTGTGCGCGTTTACGATCGTAAAAAGTCATACCGAAATCACGGTCCCAGTTGGCACTGAAATAGGCGTAACCGCGATCTTCAGCAAACGAGGTACCGTAGTTTAAATCAAGGGTAAATTCTTTACCGCCGCCATCGGTGGTTTCACCTGTGTTCGCTTTAAAATCAAAGCCTTCTTTTTTTGATTGGGTGATAATATTCACCACACCTGCTACAGCATCGGCACCATAGGTTGCAGATGCACCGCCACTGATTATTTCAACGCGCTCAACCATACCGCTAGGAATGGTATTTAAACTGACATAGTTGCCACTGTAGCTGTTTGAAACAACACGACGACCATCAATCAATGTAAGGGTACGGTTAGCGCCTAAATCTCGAAGTTGCACTGTCGATAAACCGGTTGCTGATACACTTGATTGGCTGGTGGTGTTACCTATGCTCTCGCTAAGAGCTGGCATGTTATCAACCAGAATATCTGATAAGTTGGTTAAACCTGTATCGGCAATGGCTTCACGGTCCATTGTGACCAACGGTGTTGGAATTGAAAAACTATCGCGTTTAATACGTGAACCCGTTACAACGATTTTTTCAGGTTCTTCAGTTTGTTCATTAGCGGCTGGAGTGGTGTTGGCAGGGCGGGCAATCTCAGCCTCATTGGCAAATGCATGTTGGCTAAAACCACTGGCAACAGCAAGTGCAATAGCACAAGGTTTGGTTAGTAGATTTCTCACAGGCGTTCCTAGTTGTTTTATTTTTAGTTTTTAGAACCAGAGTGATGCTCTTTTTAAGGGCAGTTAAAATTTACAGTGAACAACACTCTGGTTGGTCGGTATTGACGTAAAAATTTTTATAGAAATGTGAACCTAACTACAATCTTAGGTGGCTCGTTTATGTCTCTATTTTATATCTATTGAATATCTATTTATTTAAAATCAGTGGGTTAAGAAATGTTCATTGTTAACTGTTTTGCAACGTTAAAGCTGGTGAAAGGGCTGCTTTTACGATAAATTGATAGGGCTTTATACTGCTGTACTTCTAAAATGGGGTTTTATTTAGAGTAAATGGAAACATCTAATCGCGTTTATCAGCTGGGCTCATGTATTGTTAACCCTCTCGAAAATAAACTGATCTGCAATGGCAGTGAACAGCTTTTGCAGCCTAAGTTTATTGAGTTGTTAGCTTGCTTAGTGGCGCGTTACCCCGAACCAATCACCCGTGAAGAGCTCATCAATCATGTATGGGAAGGCAATTTTTACGTGGGTGAAAAAGCCTTAACAAATGCTATTTGGCATCTACGAAAAGCATTCAAAGAACTCGATCCAGAACAAACTTACATAGAGACACTGCGTAAAACGGGTTATCGCGTTTTGTTAAAGCCCGAGCCAATAGATACAGCGGATAAAGAAAACCCTGTGGGTTTTAGTATCACTACTGCGCAAACCCGCCAGCTGTTTGTGGCTTTGTGTGTCATTAGCTTGGTGGTAATGTATTGGCTGTTCTCTTCGCCTGCAAAGCAAACTAACTCAAGCTTTGTGTTGCCGCTCAATAGCATCGAAAGCGTGACGGCAAGCCCTGGTCGTGAGATTTATCCTTCAATTTCTGATGATCAGCACTATTTGGTGTATTCATGGCGACAGCTTGGTAAACCAAATAACCTATATTTACGTGATTTACATTTTCCTGAGCACCCAGCAAAGCAATTAACGGACTCACCTTTTACAGAAGGGCGCTCTGTGTTTAGCCCAGATGCAAACACATTATATTATTACCGCATGGTCTCTGATGTTTGTGAAATTGTAAAACTCTCTTTGGTAAATGCCACCAGTGTCGTGCTAGGTGAGTGCAGTAATAACTATGCGCCTGATCTTGATATCAGTAGTGATGGTAAAACCTTGGCATACATTGCTGATCATACAAGTAAGTCAGGTGACTATGTCACTCGTATCAAACTGCTCGATTTACAGGCAAAACATACAAAAGAAACAGTTATTCCTTGTAATGATGACTGCGAAACTGTGTATGAGTCAGTGTCGTTTTCGCCGGATGCACAGCGAGTTGTGGTTACGCGTACTGTTAAAAACAACCAAAAAGCGCTGTTTTTAATTGATGTTAAAACAGGGCAAAGTCAACGCTTAACTCATGATTTTGTAGATATTCATGGTGTGGATTGGCATCCATCTAAAGAACAATTGGCGTTTAGTGCAGTTGAGGGCGGCAAACGGTATGGCTACTTCTATGATATTAATAATCAAACCCTAATCAACACGCAAATTGCGGGCATGAGCTCACCTAATTACAGTAGCGATGGCAGTGTTTATTATCATCAGTGGGATTTGGACAAGGTGATCACGCGTTTGAAAATAGACGAACAAGTGGCCAATTCACCGTTTTCTATGTTGTCGACCAATTTTAGCTCGCTATTCCCTGAATATAATCAGCAGCAAAATAAACTGCTGTATGTGTCGAATGAATCGGGCAGTTCACAGCTTTGGATTGTTAACCCCGATAGTAGCTCGCGAAAGCAGCTTACTGACTTTGCACATAACACGGGGGAAGTTCGTGATCCAACCTGGTCAGCCGATGGACGCTATATTTTGTTTTCATTGTATGACAATGGCAGTACCCGCTTATATATTTATGATTTCAAAGTAGAGCAAAGTCAGCAAATCAAACTGCCATTTAGTCATGCAATTAAACCCAAGTTTAGCGCTGATAGCCAGCATATTTTAGTTTCTGATGGTGACTACTTATATCGTTATGACTTAACAGGTAAAAGCCTAGGTAAAGCTGTTGAAGTGCCTGCGCAGTATGGCGTTGAAACACAATCAGGCGATATTTTATTTACCAACTCGCGCCATGCTATTTGGATAAAACATCATGATACGGGTGTTGAAGAAATGCTGGTGAACGATGTTAAGTTGGCGCGCAGTTATGCATGGTTGCTGGTGGCAAAGAACGCGTATCATAAGGGGCGTATTTATTATTATAAAGAACGCTTAGGTGATTACCGTATTAGCTACTATGACTTAGCAAGCAAGCAGCATCATGATTTAATTGCTTTACCGGAGCGAGCTTATAGTCGCTCATCGGGCTTGACCTACATACCCAATGAGCGTTGGCTGGTTTATACAGCGTACTTATCGCCTGAGATAGAAATCAAGCGTTTACCCGCAGCCTATTTACCAAAGTAGTTAACACTTACGGTAGATGTCAGCATCCATATCGTAAATATTAACGCTTAAGCTATACGAGCGGCGGCAGTATGTTCTTAAGCAACTTAGTAATTGCTCACTGAGCATTTGCTTTTGCTCTATAGTTCTGCCTGCCATGATTGATGCGCCGATGTGAATAAAGCCATCTTTGCCTTCACCTAATTCGTAATGCTGATAAGCAATTGCACGAGTCTTTATGGTCGAAAGCTCAAATAAGCCTGAGTCAAAAACGGCTTGGTGAACTTTTTCAACTAACACTTGTGGCAGAATTGGCAAGTCTTCTGAGTGTTCTATAACAATGTGCGGCATGGGGTCTTCCTTAAAAGCGGTAACTAAAACCGATGTTTGTCTGAAATTGGTTTAACACATCACCATCAAAGTGCCATAGACATTGGTCGTCTTCTGATGTTGGCAATGTGCACGATACGTTACTTGCATTATTTACAATAGTTGCCAGCCAGCGAGTTTCAACATAAACCCGTGCTTGTTCAGTAAATAAATAATCTGCGCCAGCATAAAGGCCAGAGGTAAAATATGTATCAGAGTCGGCAAAGTCAGTGCTGACGTGGTTTGCGCCAATTTGGGCACCAACAAAACCAACTATACGGTCAGCTAATGGCACTTCTACGGCACTTTGAAATAGCAGGTATTGCATCTCGACTTGCTTGTTAGTTTGGTCTTTCATATCAAGCTCGGTTGCTGAATAAAAGAACCCATAACGAGCATTATCAATGGTTCTATCTAGGCTGACAGTAAAATGGCTGTCATCCTCAAGCTCAATTTTAAGGTTTTCTTCGGTTTGCACCGAGTTAGTAAAGTTTTTGCCGAAACCAGCGCTAATAGAGTAGTCAGCTTGAGCTGTACTACTTAAGAACATTAAACACAGTAAACCAAGCGATTTTTTCATTGTTTAGGTGCTCGTTGTTGAAGATATTTTGAGATAGTATTGAAACATAGCAAGCAAATCGTTGTAAACGGACAACTATCGCTTTTTAATAAGGAACACTAGGATGAAGTTACTAAAATTAGCTGCTCTTACTGCACCACTGATTTTGTTGAGTGGTTGCTCGGATGATGCTGCTTCGGTGAGTTTAGGATTATTTACGACCAAAGATATTAAAGTGGTATCACAACAAGACCCGCTGATCAGCGGTGTTACTTGTCACATTAGCCATATTGAAGCGAACCTTGATTTTGCTGATCCATCTGATATGTCTATTGCCTGTCGTCAAACAGGCCCCATTACCGCTGACCAATTAAAACAAATTGACCGCAGTAAATCAGGCGAAGTGGTATTTAAATCATCGAAAAGTATTTTGTTTAAATCGTTAAAAGTACGTCGTATTTATGATGCGCCAACACGCACTTTATTATATTTGTCTTATTCAACGAAAGAGTCGAGCGGCAGCCATCATCATGCTTTATCAACTGTGCCTCTTTACAATACGGATGCATGGCAATGGGCACAATCACAAGAGTAATTTATGTTAGCGTTATTTAAGTCGGCCCCACTTGTTGATGAGCAAGAGCAGCAGTGGTTAATCGATACCTTTTTATGGGCTGTTGAACACTTTGATAGTGAATATTTTTTAAAACACACACAAATCATTTTACCTAACGGGCAGTTCTTTCCGGATAGGGTGTCTAGCGTCAGTGAAATGGCTGAAAAAGTATTTAGCCGAGTTGTTGATTATGCGGGGATGCAGGCGTGGCCAATTAACTTAGTTGCGCCATCTGGGCTTACACCGCAGGTGTTTCCGCATTTTGAATTTCAAGACAATTTACGCGGTAGTGAGGCGAGTTTAATTGTGCCGGCAAATCATCCGGTGAATATCTCCTTTAACCCGAACCAAATCAATCAACCGCAAGATTTAGTGGCAAGTTTTGCTGGTACCTTAGCGACCATTTTGATTCACCATGTGGGTGTCTTACCTCCCGGCGGTAAAGAGTACTTACCGCAAGCAAGCGATGCGTTGGCATGCTATTTAGGCTTTGGGGTGATGATGAGTAATACGGTGTATCAATTTAAAGGTGGCTGCGGCTGCGGTTATAACCCTTATGCCAATCGCCAAGCAGCGCTGACTGAGCCACAAACGCTATTTATGCATGCGTTGGTTACGCATTTTAAAGGGGATAATCAGTCGAAGAAGTTTTTAAAACCCCATTTACGCAGCCAATATAAAAAAGCGCAAAAGCAAATTAAAGCATTGGTAAATGACAGTGCAAATCCGTTGTTATTAGCATTAGATGAACAAGCAGTAGGGTAATATTGAGTGCAGTATTTAGATGAGTTTTTATTGATAGCCATAGCTCACTTTTTTGCGGTAGCAAGCCCAGGTCCTGACTTTGCAATTGTACTGAAGCAAAGTATTCAACAAGGTCGTAAAAATGCGCTTTGGACCAGTGCTGGGGTTGGTGCGGCTATTTTGCTGCATATTGCTTATTGTGTATTAGGTGTGGCATTAATTTTATCCCAGTCACCTAGCTTATTCATGGCTTTAAAATACCTTGCAGGGGCTTATTTGGCATACTTGGGTGTGCAAGCGTTACGAAGCGCAAAACCTAGCGATAGTAAACAGCAAACCCTTGCCCCTGCTGAGCCTGAATCGGTGTATAAAGCATTTCGACGCGGTTTTTTTACCAATGCCCTTAATCCCAAAGCAACACTGTTTTTTATGTCGTTGTTTACTCTTGTAATAAGCCCTGAAACACCTGTTGTAGTGCAGGCTGGTTATGGCGTGTATATGGCAATGGCGACTTGGCTGTGGTTTTCATTTTTATCATTGGTGTTATCAAAAGCATCAGTGCGAGCATTTTTCTTAAAAAGCGGATACTGGTTTGATAGAGGCATTGGCGTGATCTTAATTGCCTTAGCTATTCGCGTTGTTGTGTGAGGTAAGTATGACGCTATATAACTTTTCATTTGGTTCAAATATGTCATCGAGCAGATTGCTGGCAAGGCTGCCTGAAGCAAAGCGGGTAGGCACAGCTATTTTAAAGGGCTATGAGCTGACGTTTGATATGGTAAGTACCGACGGCTCTGCAAAGTGCAGCGTGCGCAAAACAGATCAGGCAGATGCCTTGGTATATGGTGTTGTGTATCAGTTAAACGAAGCTGAAAAGTCGATTCTTGATGATATCGAAGGGCCGCGTTATGACTGTGTAGATATCACCGTTGAACTCATTGATGGCGAGCAACTTGCTGCCCATTGTTATATTGCTAATACCTTAGATGAGTCTTTACTGCCATTCGACTGGTATCTTCAGCATGTTCATCGCGGAGCGCTTGAAGCAGGTGTACCAAATCATTACAGTGAAGCAATACTCGCAAGACCAAGTTGCGATGATCCAGATAAAACCCGAGCAGCGAAAGAGTTCGCTATTCACAACAATAAAAATCACCAAGGGATATTATGATATTTCGTAAATTAGCCGTTGCAGCGGCGCTGTTATCGAGCTGTTCGTTTTACAGTTATGCCGATATTGATACTAAAAAAATTGAAAAAGTAATCGAAACGTCAATGGCACGTTTTGACGTACCGGGTATGGCTGTAGCGATTGTTGAAAATGACCAGGTCGTGTTAGCAAAAGGTTTTGGTGTATCTCACCTTGATACCGGTAAAAAAGTAAATAAAGACACCTTATTCGGTATCGCGTCAAACACCAAAGCATTTACCGCAGCAGCGTTAGCTAAATTAATTGATGAAGGTAAGCTTAGCTGGGATGACAAAGTAATTGATCATCTTCCTGAGTTTCGTCTGTATGACCCTTATGTAACACGTGAAATGACCATTCGCGATTTATTAAGCCACCGTAGCGGTTTGGGTTTAGGGCAAGGCGATTTAATGATTTGGCCAGATACTGACAAATCGATTGATGAAATTATCGCAGGGCTAAAATACTTAAAACCGGCGAGTAGCTTTCGCAGTAAATACGCCTATAACAACTTAATGTTTGTGACAGCAGGTGAGGTGGTAGCCCGTGTGTCTGGCATGAGCTGGAATGATTACATCGAGAAAAATATTCTTCAGCCACTTGATATGAAAAACTCACGCGCAGGTTTTTCACGTATCCCTAGTAGCAATAAAAACTGGGCGACGGGTCATATTCCAATGGATGGCCAACTACACCCATTTTTTGTGAACTACCTTGAAGATTTCCGTGGCGCTGGTGCGATTGCATCAAGCGTAAGCGATATGAGCCAATGGCTTCGCACGCAGCTTGCTCATGGCAAAATGCCAAATGGCCAGCAGTTATTCACTGAAAAACAGCAGCAACAAATGTGGCATCCACACATTACCTCAATGGCATCAAAAAGTGCTTATGAAGCTTACCACCAACAATTCAGAGGTTATGGTTTAGGCTGGAGCATTGAAGATTTCCACGGCATTAAAAAGCTGGGCCACGGTGGTGGTATCTTAGGCATGGTGTCTCAAGTGACATTATTACCAGAGAAAAACCTCGGTATTGTTATTCTGAGTAACCAGCAAGCATTCAGCGCGCTCTCTGCGGTGACCTATGAAGTATTAGAAGATGCATTAGATCTTGAAGACAAAGACTGGGTTGAAGATCTTGCTAAAAAGCACTTTGAAGGTAAAAAAGAAGCTTACGCAAACGCAAAACCAGAAACACCTGCAGATTATCAAGCGAAACTACCAAACATCAACTACACAGGCACACTGCACGATAACTGGTATGGTGATGTGGTAATCGAGGAGTTAAATGGTCAGCTACGTATTGATTTTACTCATACAAAGCGTTTGAAAGGTCAGCTTGAGCATTACACCGGCAATACATTTATTGTTAAGTGGGATGAAAAGTTACTTGAGGCAGATGCTTACATTGAGTTTCAAATGAGCCCTGATAACCGAGTGAGTAGTGCAAAAATGCGCGCTGTCTCAACGGCGGTCACAGACTTTAGTTTTGACTTTAGGAATTTAGATTTACGCGCTAAAAAGTAAACCAAAGTCGCAAAGCCACCATTAGGTGGCTTTGTTATACTGGGGGAAAATAATTCAAGGAGCGTATTATGAGAACGGCAGTTATCTCACATCCATTTTGTCGTAAACATAAAATGATTGAGGATCACCCCGAATGCCCTGCGCGTTTAGATGTGATCACCGACCGCTTGCTAGCAAGTGGTGTTGATATAGCAATTACTCACTTACAAGCTCCTAAAGCCAGCCGCGACGACTTTTTACGTGCTCATGATGAACCTTTGGTAAGCCATGTAGAGCAAACAATTCCCGATGAAGGACTTGCTGAATTAGACGGCGATACATGGCTGTGCCCAGATTCAATGAAAGCAATTGAACGAGCCGTTGGTGCTGGATTACTCGCCGTTGATGAAATCCTTGCTGATAAACTGGATGCCGCATTTTGCTCGGTTAGACCGCCTGGGCATCATGCAAACCGTAGCACTTCTGCAGGTTTTTGCGTTTTTAATAACCTAGCCATTGCCGTGAAATACGCGCAAAGCAAAGGTGTTAAACGTATCGCTATTTTGGACTTTGATGTACACCACGGTAATGGCACGCAAGATATCTTTTTAGATGATGACAATGTGTTGTTTTGCTCTTTGTTTCAACACCCTTTTTACCCAAATACTGCGGTTGAAAATAACGCGACTTTAGTTAACTCACCGCTGCCAATTGCCAGTGATGGTAATGACTTAAAAGCTGTTTACCTTGAGCAGTGGCTGCCAAAACTCAATGAATTTAAACCTGAACTGTTGTTTATTAGTGCTGGCTTTGATGCTCACCTTGAAGATGACATGGCAAGCCTGAAATTTGTTGAAGACGATTACGCATGGCTAACCACGCAATTAGCTGAGTTTTGTCAGCAGCAAGATTGCAAAGGGATTATCTCTTATCTTGAAGGGGGCTATGCTTTATCAGCTCTAGGTCGTAGTGCCGTTGCGCACATTAAAGCGCTGGTGGATGCGCCTTAATCTGCCAGCATCGCAAAGGCTTGCGTTGGTGTAAGCCGAGTAACCTTACTTAAACAGCATACTCCCTCTTGTGCTAGGTGCTCAGTCACTCTATTAGCAAGCTCTATATCAGTTAATGCTTTCACGCTTTCTCCCTGCAAGTTGACATACTGCCCTGTTGCCAAAAGTAGCATCGCTTCATGTTGCTGCTCTTCACTTAAGCCATATAAAAAGCTTTCTATATCGGCTTCGTCTTCAACTAATGCTATTTCATGGTCTGAAAAAATAATCTTAGGAAATGATGAGTGCATTTATTGTCCTGTGTCAAAGTTGCATAGGTTGAAATGATTATAATTGCCAATTCATGTAAGAACTAGGAAAGTCGACTTATGAATCAACCAAGACGACATCAAAAGGTGAGTGATGTCTTTTCGCAAAAGCTGGTATCGTGTCCTGCGCATACGCCTTTGGTCGATGCGGTGAGGTTGATGCATGTTCACAATGTGACGGCGATTTTTATCAAGCATGAGCAGTCTGTTGTTGGGATTTGGACTGAGGCTGATTGTTTGAAAATTGACATCAGCAGCCCGCTCTATAAGAACCTTGCCATTCACGAGGTCATGTCAGCACCTGTTATTACAGTGCCAAATCAATGCTCAGTCAGTGATGCAACCCTGCGTTTTCAACAACATGGCATTCGTCATTTATTGGTGATGGATAGTGAGAATCAGCCTGCAGGTATGTTGAACTTATCTGATATTGTGCATAACCAAGGTTTGGACCACTACTTACAATTTCGGCCTATTCATGAGCAGTATCGCACTGACCTAGAGATAGTTGATGCGCAAACACCGATAGAAGAGGTTGTGCAACTGATGCGCGCTGGCCGCCTTGATAGTGTATTGGTTTATAACCGAGAGCTTGAACTGCACGGTATTATTACTCAGCGTGATATTGTTGAGCTGATCATTCAAACTGAGTGGCTAAATCCTTGTTGGCAATATGCTAGCTACCCGTTAATTGAAATTGATTGTGAAAGCAGTTTATTTGATGCGTATCGCACTATGACAGAGCGTAATGTGCGTCATTTGGTGGTCAGAGATGATGAAATTTGCGGGGTGATTTCATTTGCTGATTTGATCACAGAGATTGAGTCAGCTTATTGCTGCGAGCTCGAGCGTGCTATTGAGCAGCGTGATATTGCTTTGCAAAAATCACAACGTAACTTGTTTTTAGCAAATAAAATTATTGATGCCTCACTCGATGGCATTATGTTAACCCGTAAAGACGGCACTATTATTCAAGTTAACCCTGCTTTTACTAAACTGACCGGCTTTGCTGAGCATGAGGTAATCGGTAAGCGTCCCAATATTTTAAGCTCTACAAAACATAGCCGTTCGTTTTATCAAAAAATGTGGCATGCCATTGAATACGAAGGGGTCTGGCAAGGGGAGATCTGTAATTGCAAAAAAGATGGAGAAGAGTTTGTAGAGTGGCTCACCATTATCCAGATTAAAGACCCTAACTTTGATGAAGTGCTTTATGCGGCAATTTTTAGCGACATTACAGAGCGCAAACGTGCCGAAGAAAAAATTGCCCAGCTCGCCTATTACGATGAGCTGACAGGCCTGCCTAATCGGCGTTTATTTCATGACAGACTCTCTATTGCGCTGAGTTCTGCCAAACGAAACCATGATCTATTAGCGGTGATGTTTATCGATTTAGACCGCTTCAAAGAGGTTAACGACAGCTTAGGGCATGACGCTGGTGATAACTTATTGCAGCAAGTGGCAGAGCGTATTTTATCAATTCTACCTGAAGGGGATACTCTTGCGCGCTTAGGTGGCGATGAGTTTGTTTTATTATGCGAAGTAAATCGGGTTGAAACACTGCTCAACTTTGCTGAACAAGTTTTGCAGCAGGTGAGTATGCCGCTTGCTATTAACGAGCATGTGGTTGCAATTACAGCTTCTATTGGCGCTGCGGTTTACCCTGATGATGGCGTAGATAGCGCTACACTGCTCAAGCATGCTGATATTGCTATGTACCGTGCTAAAGAAGTGGGGCGTAATTCATTTCAATTATTCAAACCTGCGATGAATGCACGTTCTTTAGAACGATTGGCAATGATGAGCCGATTACAAAACGCCATAGAAAGCGATGAGTTTGAGCTTTATTTCCAACCTAAGCAGGAGTTAAATTCAGGCAAAATTTTAGGGGTAGAGGCTCTCTTACGTTGGCATGAGCCAAACCTTGGGGTGATATCACCCGCTAAATTTATTCCCCTTGCTGAAGAACTAGGCCTAATTGTGAAACTTGATTTATGGGTCATCGAGCAAGCTTGTAAAGAGTTAGAAAAATGGCAGCAACAAGGCATTGAAGCAGGGCGCTTAGCAATTAATATCTCGGCAAATCACTTACGTCAGGGGCAATTAGCGTCGAATGTTGAGCGCTTACTTGAGCGTTACGATGTAGACCCTCACAAGCTTGAAGTAGAGCTTACTGAAAGTTGTTTTATCAGCCACTTTAGTGAAGCTAAGCAAGAGTTACTCGCGCTTAAAAAGTTAGGTGTGCATATAACGTTAGATGACTTTGGCACGGGCTACTCGGCTTTAAGTTACTTAACTAAACTGCCAATTGATACGTTAAAAATAGATGCCAGCTTTATCGCAAAAGTGCCCGATGAATACGGTAATAGTGAAATTGTTACGGCGATTATTAGCCTTGCGAAAAGCTTGAGTATTCATGTTGTCGCAGAAGGGGTTGAGAAGGTAGAGCAGTTAAATTACTTACGTTCACTTAACTGCGATACCATTCAAGGCTATTACTTTTGCCGCCCAATAGCGAAGCAGCAATGGTATGATTTTTATCTCAATAGCGAAAAAAGTGCCTAAGCTAGGCTAATTTCGTAAGAAGTAAACTTACGAATATTAATGACGCCAGTATCAAAAATTAAGTACTGGCCTTTAATGCCTTTTAAAATACCTGATACTTCTGGTGCTTTATCAAAATTGAAAGAGCTGATTTTGCTTGGGTATTCACTTACTGGGTAGTCTAGCTCAACTACATCTTCATCGAGCTTTTCAATGGCTGTTGCGCCAAATAGCTCTGCAAGTTCACTCAACTTAGCATCAATTTGTGGGATCAACTCTGCAGCAGCGGCTTTTAAATCAATCGCTTCAGATTGGCCTTTCAGCATGTTTCGCCAATTGGTTTTATCAGCAATAAACTCGGCTAAAGCAACCTCAACTAAACCCGATTGAAGGCGGGTTTGTACTTTGAATATAGGTAAAGCTTGCGTCGCACCTTGGTCAATCCAGCGTGTAGGAATTTGAGTATGGCGGGTAATACCTACTTTTAGGCCTGAAGTGTTGGCTAAATATACGTAGTGCGGGATCATGCAGTTTTCTTCACCCCACTGTGGCTCACGACAGGTGCCTTTATCAAAGTGGCACGTTTCAGGTTTCATGATACACATGTCACAGCTAGCCAGTTTGCGCATACAGACAAAACAGTGGCCTTGAGAGTAGCTTTTCTTGGTTTTCTTACCACAGTTACAGCAAAAAATATTGCCGGTGAATGTCAGCGTGAGCGGCTTACCAATATAGTCATTTAATGAAACTAGCTCATCACCGATAGGTAATTGATATTCGACAGGAGAGGTCAGTGTCGACTTTAATTTTCTGATCGTACCTTGCATCTTTACATGGCCCCTAAAGATGTTAAAAAGGGCAGTGTAACACGGCCTATTTAAATTGTGAGGCAATAAAGCTTAGATACTCATTAATCGGTACCGCTTTGCTGTAATAATAGCCTTGCCCTTGATCTGCGCCCATCTTGATCAGCATTTTTTCTGTTTCTTGGTCTTCAATGCCTTCGATGGTGATATTCATATCAAGGTTATGAGCCATATCAATAGCCGTTTTTACCACTACTTGGTTGGTGGTGTTATTCACTAAATCAAGAATAAAGCTCTTATCGACTTTAATCGTGCTAAATGAATAATTTACTAAGTAGTTCAACGACGAGTAACCAGTACCAAAATCATCGAGTACCACCTTGCTACCGAGTTTATTAAGTTCGCTGATAAAGCTGACCATTTCATCATGGTTTTTGATAAGCGCAAATTCAGTCAATTCAAACTTTAACTGATCCGCAGTAATGCCATGCTTTAAAATGGTGTTTTCGACTTTTTCGACAAGCTTAGGGATCGCTAGATTCTTGGCACTTAAATTAACGCTAATGGTATGCTCGCGATAGCCTTGTCGATTAAGCTGGGCAGCAGCTAGGCAAGCCTGATCAATCACCCATAAGCTCAACTCGTTAATTAAACCAGTACGTTCAGCCAATAAAATGAGTTGCTCAATGTCCAGGTATTTACCCGCTGTAGGCCAGCGTAACAATGCCTCTGCGCCACAGATAGCACCATTGCGTAAATTAATAATGGGCTGTAAGTAAATGGCTAAGGTATTGCTTCGCATTGCTTGTTGTAACTCAGCGGCAAGGCTGACATCCATATCGATATGCGGTGTAGTAAAGTCGATGTTTTGCTGTTTTTGTGACAACCCTAAATAGCCACGTTGTAGCCAAATATCAAAGCCATCATCACTAACCGGTTCGGTAATGCTATAGCGGTAGTAAAGCTGCAGGTCTAAGCCTGCCACTTTATATTGCTTTGGCAGCTGTTTGCATAAGTTGCTCAGTTCTTGGTGCAGCTCTGCTTGCGATTGAATTTTGGTAGAAATAAAAGCCAGTACACCATTGCCTAAGTCAGCCACTTTTGGACTGTTATCTAGCGCTGACTCTAAATTAATAAATTGCCTATTTTTATTTATTTGATGCTCTAGCGATTGGGCAACAGTAATAATTATTTGGCTGCTTTGGCTTGGCTTTAGAATGCTCATTAGGGCATTAAATTGCTCTATTTTCACTAAACAAAGATTAGCGAGTCTTTGCTCCGAGGTAATCGCCATATAGGCTTGTTTGAGCATTGCTTGGTTGAGTAGCTCAGTTTGTTGGGTATGGGTTGCA
Source organism: Pseudoalteromonas shioyasakiensis (assembly GCF_022398475.1). Lineage (GTDB taxonomy): Bacteria > Pseudomonadota > Gammaproteobacteria > Enterobacterales > Alteromonadaceae > Pseudoalteromonas. The sequence continues at coordinate 160,166 of NZ_JAKEVM010000001.1, forward strand.
TGATAAAGCGCTTTTTCACGTTGATAACGAACGCGATCTGCCAACGCCATTGCCATGAGCACAATCTCACAGAGAATGGCGACTAAAAATATGTGCCTAACTGCAAAGCTATAAGGAATAAAGCCCGTTAGTTCTAAAGGCTGAATGGCAGCGCCTACAATCAGTGGCACCCACGACATGACATAAAATTTTGCCCACCGAAAACCGCTCACCAACTTTTTGTAAATCATGCAAATACATAGAATGTATAACGGCACCATGATGGCAAAAAAGATTTTTGAAGAATGGTATTCCAGCATAAAAAAGCTGATAAGACTGAGGCTAAACAGCAAGGCTAAAAAGCTGATACTGAGTTTGTATAAGCGGCAATTGTCTTTGTGGTAGCGTAAGAACATGGTGCAAAACGCGACAGTGAAAAATGCAATCGCGTAGTTACTGAAGACCACTTGCTCATTAAAAAAGATTTGCCACGATAACGGCCATAAGTAAAAACCAAAGCCGAGCACTGAGCCCATAAGTAGCAGTGCTGAGATGATGTAGCCTATATAAATAAGGTAGACGCGGTCACGGATCCCTAAAAATAATACCAAGTTATACAGGGCAGCCATGATCAGCACACCAATGAAGATCCCCCAAATCCCTGATTGCGAACGTAGTAGATCTTGAAACTCTTTTTCACCATAAATATTGATAGGCGTTTTGCTAATCCCAACCGTATCAATTTTTATAACGAGTGATGTTTGCTCATAGCCCTGCATGGTGAGCATGCTGTGCGGTGTACTGTACTGAAACAAACTGAGGCCTGATACTTTATCACCCAACTCGGTTGTATCTATAAGCTGCCCCTTATCATCAACATGATAAACGCTAAGATAATCAACCATAGGGTTGTCAAAGTGAATCGCCAGCTCCACAGGCTTTGCTTGACGGTTTTCTAAATCAAGCTTTAACCAATAATCTTGCGCCGCTAAATCCCACTCAACATCTTTAAAAGGGCGCTGTTTAAGTTTGTCTGGTTCAGCTAAAAACTGCTCGAGAGTCAGCGCTTTACTACTATCTATTCGATAAGCTGTATTACTGTAGATGGGGGCTGTTTTATCTATAGTGTAGCGGGTAGGACTGGCTAAATGTGCAGCTAGGGTAGCAATGATAAAAAACAAAATTGTCAGAATAAGAAATGAAACAAAGTTATATTTCAGTGCTTTATTATTCAAAATTAGTTCTTTATCTAGGTAAATGTTCTTAACAGTGTAGCATTAAAAAAGCGCAGATAAACTGCGCTTTTTTCAGAATTAGACTGGTTTGACCTTAATTCTGTTCGCGAGCAATAGCACGGTAAGCGATATCAGTACGATATTCCATGCCTTCCCAGCTGATTTCATCAACTAGTTTATAAGCACGTTGCTGCGCTTCAGTTACTGTGTTGCCAAGTGCCGTAGCACAAAGTACACGACCGCCAGCTGTTACTACGTTGTCGCCGTCTTGCTTAGTCCCTGCGTGGAATACTTTCTCACCTTCAGGGTAAGTAACTTGCAAGCCGCTGATTGCATCACCTTTCGGGTAGCTATCTGGGTAGCCTTTTGCTGCTAATACAACACCGACTGCTGCACGCGGGTCGAACTCGATTGCTGTTTTATCTAGTTCTTCACGGTTAGCCGCTTCGATAAGCTCAACAAGGTCAGACTTAAGACGAAGCATCATAGGTTGTGTTTCAGGGTCGCCAAAACGACAGTTGTATTCGATTACTTTTGGCGTACCATCAGCGGTGATCATTAAACCTGCGTATAAGAAACCAGTGTATGGGTGGCCTTCTTTTGCCATACCTTCAACCGTTGGGTTGATCACTTCGTTCATAATGCGTTGGTGAATTTCATCAGTCACCACTGGAGCCGGTGAGTATGCACCCATGCCGCCAGTGTTCGGACCTTGGTCACCGTTATAAGCGCGTTTGTGGTCTTGGCTAGTTGCGAATGGCAGTACGTTCTTACCATCAACCATCACGATGAAAGAAGCTTCTTCGCCTTCTAAGAACTCTTCGATAACTACACGGCTACCCGCTTCACCAAAGCTGTTGCCTGCAAGCATATCGCGGATAGCTTCTTCAGCTTCAAGCTCTGTCATCGCAACGATAACGCCTTTACCAGCTGCTAAGCCATCAGCTTTAACAACAATAGGCGCACCTTTTTCTTTTAGGTAAGCAAGTGCAGGATCGATTTGTTCAAACGTTTGGTAGTCAGCAGTTGGAATGTCGTGACGTGCTAAGAAGTCTTTAGTGAATGACTTAGAGCCTTCTAGCTGTGCAGCACCTGCTGTTGGGCCGAAGATAGCTAAACCGTTTTCACGGAATGTATCAACGACACCTAAAACAAGCGGTACTTCTGGACCAACAATAGTTAACTCAACGTTGTTTTCTTTAGCAAAAGTAACTAAACCTGCTAGGTCTTCAACGTTGATAGCTACGTTTTCAAGTTTTGGCTCTAGTGCAGTACCTGCGTTACCAGGAGCAACGAAAACGGTGTTTACTTTAGTATTTTGTGCAGCCTTAAACGCAAGAGCGTGTTCGCGGCCGCCACTGCCGATGACAAGTACATTCATGGCGTATAATCCTATTTATAGCGGTTTTTTAAACTTCAGCGTCATACGATCACTCTCACCAATCGCTTTATATTTAGCAGCATCTTTTTCGTCAAGTGCTAAACGTGGTGGTAGTGTCCACACCCCTTTAGGGTGATCCGCTGTATCAAGAGGGTTTGCATTAATGTCACTGCTTGCCACTAGTTCAAAGCCAGCTTGCTTTGCAATTTCAATTACATAGCTTTGCTTCATATAACCTGATGATTTCTGATCTTCATCGCTGCGCGCTTCAGGTAGGCGGTGTTCAACCACACCTAAAGTGCCGCCTGGTTTAAGTGCTTTATAAAATGCTTTAAACGCACTTAACGCGCCTTCTTTATCTTTACCCATGTACCAGTTGTGTACATTTCTAAATGTTAAGACAAGATCTGCGCTACCCGCTGGTGCAATATCAAGATGTGTTACCGGCGCAAATTCAGTTAGTTTAACTTCACTGAAGCGTGCGTCATCGCTCATCTTTTTCTTAAAACCAGCTAATGAACGTTGGTAATAACCCACCTCAGAATCAGCAGGGAAATGTGCCGCGTAGTAAACACCATGGCCTTTTACAGCCGGTGCAAGGATTTCACTGTACCAACCACCGCCCGGTGCAATTTCAACAACGGTCATGCTTGGCTTGAAGCCAAAGAACTCAAGTGTCTCAACTGGATGGCGATATTGATCACGTGCGCTATTTTTAGCATCACGTTCGCTTGATTGCACGGCTTGTGTAAGCGCTGATTCATGGCCATGGCTTAAAGCTTGTGCTGATGTCAGTGCAAGGCTGGCAACAAGTAACGATTTTACGGCAAATTTCATCATCTGTTCCTTCATTATATGGGTAATTATTATTATTAATC
>NZ_JAKEVM010000010.1 GCF_022398475.1 Pseudoalteromonas shioyasakiensis
CGTTTTGGACCCACCTGACCCCATGCCGAACTCAGTAGTGAAACGAAACAGCGCCGATGATAGTGTAGCAGCTGCTATGTGAAAGTAGGTCATCGCCAGGATCCTATTAAAGAAAGCCCGATTCGAAAGAGTCGGGCTTTTTTGCGTCTGGGAGCTGTCAGCTTTCAGCCGTCAGACGTCATCTGAAGCACAGAGATATCAGAGGTTAGATGTCAGTTGAACTGTGTGGTTGTTTAGTACCGAGACTCCCTCAGCAACATCCCCGTAGGAGGCACTTCAGTGCCGAATTAATAAAGCAAAACATTCATGGCTAAAGCCATTCCTACAAGTACACTTTACCTAAAACCTAAAACCTAAAACCTAAAACCTAAAACCTAAAACCTAAAACCTAAAACCTAGAGCCTAGAGCCTAGAGCCTAGAGCCTAGAGCCTCCGGCAGAGGAAGACGCAGAACCAAACACCCACACCGCGCGGCTGATCGCTGACGGCTGAAAGCTGATAGCTCTGTGTTGGGTTTCGCTGCGCTCTACCCAACCTACGGCAGACCCTCAAACTTTACTCTTTCTAACTCGTATCTTTCCCCTTTCTTACTTACAACTTTACTCTCGCAAACTTGCTTCCCTAACCTTGTTATGCGATAAAGCGTTTTATATTTGTAATACAATTAAGGTGTGCTGTGTCTCGTAAGAAAACGACCAAGTCAAAAGGCTCTTCAGGTTTAAATCGTAAAAATAGTGAAGCATTTATTGCTAAGTTCTCTTCGCATCCAGATACACATCTATGCCCGTCGGGTTTAATGTATAAAGTGATTGATGATGTTGAAGGAGAACGCATATCAGAATTCGATACAGTGGTTATTAACCAACGTATTATGCTTGCTGATGGCAATGTGATTGCCGACAGTTATAAAGCCGGTATGCCCGAAGTGTTCGCTTTATCTGAAGCTATAGAAGGGTTAAGAGAAGGTTTATTATTAATGAATATCGGTTCTCGCTATGAATTTGTGATCCCTCCAGAGCTTGCTTGGGGTAAAAAAGGTAACGGTGGCAAGATTGGCGCAAATGCAGTGCTACATTTTGACGTTCGTTTAATGCGTCTAGCTTAACTCTCTTCGGATGAGTACTTTAGCATAAGTCGACAGGCTACTTAAAACGCGTTAACGTTCACTATTGGTTTACTGAGGAACATTATGGACGCATTTACTTCACGAGTTTACTTTCTTCGCCATGGTGAAATCGCTACGCCTGGAATTCTTTCTGGGCAAATCGATGTTGGTTTATCTGAGCAAGGCCTTGAACAAATGCGCCAAGCCTCTGCCGAGCTCATACATTTAAATGCCATATATAGTTCACCGCTAAAGCGTTGCTCAGTCCACGCTGATTATTTAGCAAATCAACACTCACTGCATGTACACTATTATAACGCGCTAAAAGAGTTTAATTTTGGTGATTGGGATGGCCAAGATTACCAACAGCTTTGGCAGCAAACGAGTAAGCCTCATATTGGTGATTTTTGGCAACACCCTTGGCAAGTAAAAGTGCCCAATGGTGAATCTATGGCTGATTTTTACGCTCGGGTAGAGGCATGGTGGCACACGTTTTTGCAATCATTGTGTGAATCTAAGCATGAACAGTCATTGGTAATAAGTCATGCAGGTGTGATTAAACAAATTCTCGCTATTGTATGTCAGATGCCAAAACAATCAGCCACGCATTTAAATGTTTTTCACCTTCCTTATGCGGGGCTTATTACACTCGATGTATATATAGATGAACAAGGACAAGCTTGGCCTAAAATTGTTTTTTAGCCATCTAGAGCGATATTCATTGAATTATTTACTTAGCCCGCCATAATACTCATATGCTATGGAATGGAGTGAAATTCTCCAGCTGTTCCCGCAACTGTAATCCATCTAAATAATGGTCAGCCAGATACTTAGCACTAACAATTAATCATCGAGCGGGTCAACTCACATCATTTTCTGGTACTTACCAGTGCTTTCTTGTGCGTTGCGATTACTCGCCAAGAGAGAATAAGCTTGCAACAAAATAGCCTTAGCGCTGCGCCATTAATATCAGTGTCTGATTTAAGTTGGGGTACTGCGAATAAAACGATACTTAAATCAATTAACCTTGAGTTAAAAGCAGGGCAGTTTATCGGTCTACTCGGCCCCAATGGGGCAGGTAAATCAAGCCTACTGCGTTGTCTTTATCGTTACTTGAAACCTCAGCAAGGGGTTGTGCTGCTGAGCGGTCAAGATATTTGGCAAATCAGTGCTGATGAATATGCAAAGCAGGTTGCAGTTGTTTTACAAGAGTCTCCATCGCAGTTTAATTTGTCTTTGTTCGATGTAGTGAGTTTAGGCTTAACACCTCATAAGCGGCTTTTCAGCGCCACGTCTGCCAATGATAAGCAGCGAATATATCAAGCGATAGAGCAGGTAGGTTTGTCTCATCATAGTGAGCAAGCATTTGATTCGCTCTCTGGTGGCGAAAAGCAAAGAGCTCTTATTGCACGCTCTATCGTACAACAACCTAAGTTGCTCATCATGGATGAGCCTACTAGTCACCTTGATGTTAAATACCAAATTCAAATAATGGAATTAGCAAAGTCCCTCGATGTGACAGTGCTTGCCTCTTTCCATGATTTAAATCTCGCAGCGAGTTTATGTGATGAATTATTGGTGATTGATGAAGGGCGTTTGGTTTGTCAGGGGCAACCAAAAGCGGTGCTTACTGAGCAGCTGTTGAGTGATGTATTTGGTGTCTGCGCAGCGGTATCTGCTCACCCGCAATCAAGCACTGATAAGTTTATTCCGCACATCACTTATTTTTATGGCTATCAGACACAGGAGCATCAAAATGACTGATGCAATGCGTTTAAGTATCTGTGTTGTCGTAGGGCTTATTAGTTGTTTTTTAGCATTGAGCTTTGGTGCTGCAAATACGCCACTGAGTGATGTTTTTAATGGCTTGTTTAGCCAAGGCAGCGATGAATTTGTGCAGCGTATTATTTGGCAGTTGCGTATGCCAAGAACGGTGCTGGCGTTTTTAGCAGGCTCAGGGCTTGCTCTGGCAGGACTAATTTTACAGACTGTAACCCGAAACCCGCTTGCTGACCCTTACTTGTTTGGTATTTCTTCTGGGGCTTCATTTGGTGTGGTGTGCTTTATAGCCCTAACCGGTGTGAGTTTTGGCTTTAGTATGTCAGTTGCAGCATTTGCCGGAAGCTTACTTTCAATGCTGTTACTTATTGCTATTTCAGGGCGTTGCCATGTTGGCCAAGTTGAAGCCATGTTACTCGCTGGTGTTGCTTTATCTTTCTTATTTAGCGCTATGACAAGTTTGCTGCTTTATTTTAGCGACCCTCAAGCTATAACCGCTATTTTGTTTTGGACGATGGGCAGTTTTTCTCGTGCACAGTGGGACACTCTTTGGCTACCGTTTACAGTAATTATTGCCTGTATGACGCTGATGATTGCATTTCGTCGTCAGCTTAATGCAATGCTGCTTGGTGATGAAAGTGCTGCAACCTTGGGGATTCATGTGCAACGCTTTCGGATCATGATGCTGCTGCTAAGTTCATTAATTACAGCTGTGCTTGTTGCTATGTGCGGTGGCGTTGGTTTTGTCGGCCTGATGATCCCACATATTGTGCGCTACTTTTCACCGCAAGGCAGCAGCCATAACTTAGTTATGACCTCCTTGGTCGGAGGTATTTTTATGGTGTGGGTAGATGTGTTATGCCGAACCCTATTGAATAACCAAGAACTACCTGTAGGTGTGATCACAGCCGCTATCGGTAGCGTGTTCTTTTTATTCTTACTTTATTTTCGTAAACAGAGTAGGTAGCTAATGTTTAATATCATGCCTATTAATCAGCGATTTTCAGCTGTAATTCAACAAAAAATAGACCTCAAAACAAAGCCGTTAGGAGCTTTGGGTCAGCTTGAAAGTTGTGCTAAACAATTAACGCTTATTTTTTCAAAGCAACTTGATAGTGAGCAGGCGTTAGTTGCCTTTAAACCGGTTATTTCAAATCCTTCTCTAGTTGTATTTGCAGGTGATCATGGTGTAGCAAGCCAAGGTGTGTCGATTGCTCCTAGCAGCGTTACATCTCAAATGGTGGCAAACTTTGCAGCAGGAGGCGCAGCGATTAATGTATTTTGTCGCCAGCTTGGCTGGCAGCTAGAAGTTGTTGACGCTGGAACACTCAGTACTTCACACAATAAAAGTGTGCATAACCAGCGTTTAGGTGAAATCACTGCACCACTGAATACTGAAATGGCCATGTCACTTAGCCAGGTTGAAAAAGGGTTTGCATTAGCCAAACAGCGAGTTCATTCACTCTATGAGCAAGGTTGTAATACCATCGCCTTTGGTGAGATGGGTATTGGCAATACCACAAGTGCTGCGGCATTAATGGCTGCCTTGTTGTCGTTACCTGCCAGCCAATGTGTTGGTAAAGGCACAGGTGTGAGTGATGAGGTTGTTGCTAAAAAAATCAAGGTTGTCGAGCAAGCCCTTCAATTACATAAAGCTCACTTTGATGACCCACTAATGACGCTCGCTGCATTAGGCGGTTTTGAAATTGTACAGATCACCGGTGCCATTTTAGCTGCTGCGGAGCTCGGCATGGCGGTGATCGTGGATGGCTTTATTTGTACCGCACCGGCGCTTGTTGCAACTCGCATTAATGCAAACGCTCGCGATTACATGTTATTTGCTCATGCCTCTAATGAGCAAGGGCATAAAGCAATGCTCAACGCCTTGCACGCATCACCTTTATTGCAGCTTAATTTAAGATTAGGAGAGGGCACCGGGGCTGCGCTTGCCTTACCTTTACTGCAAGCATCTTTGGCGTTTTACAATGACATGGCAAGTTTTGCCGATGCCAATGTTGAGCAAGTTGTCTGATATGAGCGCTGAACAACACACTTCTGACTCTACCCCAAGTCAGTTTCAACTATTTTTACTGGCGCTTAGTTTTTTAACGCGTATACCCGTTAAGTTAAACTTTGCAGTGTCTGATACGGCACTCAATCAGGCGAGTCGTTATTTTGCATTGGTCGGCGTGATTTTAGGTGTAGTTTTAGCGCTGAGTTTTTTACTGCTAAGTTGGTTATTCCCCGTAGCCATTTCAGTTGCCTTAGTTATGGCGTTTAGCTTGATAATCACAGGGGCATTTCATGAAGATGGCCTTGCTGATGTCTGGGATGGCTTTGGTGGTGGTTGGCACGTTGCAGATAAGCTGAGCATTATGAAAGACAGTCGCTTAGGTACCTATGGTGCTGCGGCGCTTGTGATGGCCTTATTAATTAAATACCAAACACTCGTTGCACTCAGCGAGGCAACCAGTACGCTGATTATTGCACTTGTTTTAGGGCAAAGCTTAAGTCGGGTTGTAGCAACAAGTTTAATTGCAGACATGGACTATGTAAGTCAAGACGCCACATCTAAAGTAAAGCCAATTGCGATGCATTTAAGCACGCAAAGTTATCAAATACTGCTAGCAACTGGCGGTTCGGTGTTAGCAGTAGCATGGTTGTTTTTTGGCTTCTCTCTAGGGCAATTATTAATCCTCGTCAGTGTGCTTATTGTTACTCGTTTACTATTAAAGCGCTGGTTTGAAAAACAGTTATCTGGCTATACCGGTGATTGCTTGGGAGCAGCCCAGCAAGTATCTGAGCTTGTTACCTACCTTTGCTTGGTGAGTTTATTATGAGCCAGCAACATACTTTAATTTTAGGTGGTGCTCGCAGCGGTAAAAGCCGTTTTGCTGAGCAGCTGGCAACAAATTCAAACAAGCCGCTTATCTACATTGCCACAGCCAATGCGGATGATGAAGAAATGACAGCCCGAATTAATAGGCATCAAGCTGAGCGGGCTAAGCATTGGCAACTTGTTGAAGAGCCTTTGTATTTGGCTAAAGCACTACAACAGCATAGCCAAGCTGAAAACTGTATTTTGGTGGATTGTTTAACGCTGTGGTTGAGTAATTGCCTATGCCAGCAGGGTGAAGCATTTTGGCTTGAGCAAAAAGCGGCCTTACTCGATGTGCTATTGCAATTGCCGGGTGAGGTGATTTTTGTCAGCAATGAAGTGGGTCATGGTATTGTGCCGCTGGGTGAATTAAGCCGTCAGTTTGTTGATCATTCAGGTTGGTTGCATCAAGCCTTAGCACAGCAAGTTGCACGTGTTGAGTTTGTGATTGCAGGTCTTGCACAAACCTTAAAAAGAGAACAATGATGAAAACAATAATGGTGCAAGGCACGACCTCAGATGCTGGTAAAAGTACTCTTGTAGCAGCACTTTGCCGGATCTTTGCTGAGCGAGGCATAAAGGTTGCGCCCTTTAAGCCACAAAATATGGCGTTAAATAGCGCTGTAACCGCAGATGGTGGCGAGATAGGTCGCGCACAAGCTATGCAAGCTGTAGCGGCAAAAGTCCCCGCAGAAGTCGATTTTAACCCTATCTTATTAAAACCTAACAGCGATACCGGAGCGCAGGTAATCGTTCATGGTAAAGCGCTGTCGAATATGGAAGCGGGCAGTTATCACGACTACAAAAAAGTGGCGATGGATGCAGTTCTTACTTCGCAGCAGCGCTTAAGTGAGCGTTTTGAATTACTGGTTGTTGAAGGTGCAGGGAGCCCTGCAGAAATTAACCTGCGCGAAAACGACATTGCCAATATGGGTTACGCTGAGGCGGTAGATTGCCCGGTGATCATTATTGCAGATATCGACAAAGGCGGTGTGTTTGCCCATTTAGTTGGAACGTTAGCCTTGTTGTCTGAGTCGGAGCAAGCGCGCGTTAAAGGCTTTGTGATTAATCGTTTTCGGGGCGATATTGCGTTATTGCAAGGTGGCCTTGATTGGTTAGAGCAATACACCAATAAGCCAGTGCTTGGGGTATTACCTTATTTACATGACTTAGCACTAGATGCTGAAGATGCCGTTGCTATAACTAATCAGGTCGATAAACCGCAATTACGCATAGCAGTGCTGCTACTTCCTCATATTAGTAATCACACAGACTTTGATGCACTGCGATTACAACCAGAAATCGATTTACAGTATGTACGTCATACTCAGACTATTCCAAGTGTTGATCTGATTATTATACCGGGCAGTAAAAATGTACTCAGCGATTTAGCGTTTTTAAAAAATGAAGGTTGGCATAAACAAATAACACGTCACCTGCGTTATGGCGGTAAAGTGCTTGGAGTATGCGGTGGGCTGCAGATGTTAGGTAACTACCTTGCGGATCCACATGCAGTGGAGTCTAATTTAGGCAGCGCAGTAGGGCTTGGGCTTGCTGACTTTGAAACGCAATTAGGGCAACAAAAAGTACTAAGCCAAGTCTCTGGCATACTTCATTTAAACAATAGCGATAAAGCAATATCTGGTTATGAAATTCACGCCGGAATCAGTCTAGGGCCAGCACTTGAAAAGCCATTTTTGAGCTTTAATGATCACCCAAGTGGATTCAAAGTAGATGGTTTTATTAGTGATGATAACCAAATAGCAGGTACTTACTTACATGGCTTGTTCGATACCCCTGAGGGCGTATCTGAGCTAATAACTTGGCTTGCAGCAAATAGCCAAATTAAGCCAATTGATATTAACTTAAACCGTGAACAGCAGTTAAGCCGTTTAGCTAGTGTAGTAGCAGAGAATCTCGATATTGAACAAATCATCAATATTTATGAGAACTTCAATTTAGAGAAATAAGGAACAACAATGAGCGAACAGAATCAAGATAAGCACCAACAACGCCAGCAAAAAGTAAAAGAAAAAGTCGACGAACGGATTGCTGCTGCACAAAAAGAGCAGGGTATTTTTCAGGTTATAACTGGCAACGGTAAGGGAAAATCGACTTCTGGGTTTGGTACTGTCGCACGTGCGGTGGGTCACGGAATGAAAGCAGCTGTGTGCCAGTTTATTAAAGGCACATGGGAGTGTGGTGAGCGCAACCTACTTGAAAAAGCAGGGGTTGAATTTGTTATTATGAACACCGGTTTTACTTGGGAAACACAAAATAAAGAGTCAGATACTGCTGCTGCGCAAGTGACATGGCAAGAAGCGAAAAGAATGCTGAAGGATGAGTCGATTAACCTCGTTATGCTAGACGAAATAACCTATATGATCACCTACGGCTATATTGATTTAGACGAAGTGCTAGAAGCAGTTAGCTCTCGTCCTGCTATGCAATCGGTGATTATTACAGGTCGTGGTGCGCACCGTAAACTGACCGACTTAGCTGATACAGTCAGTGAAGTCAGAAACGTAAAACACGCTTTTGATGCAGGAATAAAAGCGCAAAAAGGGTTCGATTTTTAATATGAAGGCCATCAAGTTAGCACTTTTAGGTTTTTTATTTTATTTACCTGCATTGGCTCAGGCTCATGAAATTAAAGAGCCGCAGCGTATCGTTGCCTTAGCACCGCACATCGTTGAAAACCTATTTGCGATTGGAGCAGGAGAGCGCATTGTCGGTACCGTTGACTATGCAGACTTTCCTCAGCAAGCGAATGATATCGAACGAGTAGGCGGCTATTACGGCATTAACATGGAAAAGCTGTTGTCGTTAAAACCAGACCTAGTTCTGGCTTGGAAAACGGGAAACAAAGCCGAAGATCTCGCTTACATTGAAAAATTAGGTATTCCGGTAGCGTACAGTAACCCAAATCAAGTTGATAATGTGGCTGATGAACTACGTAAACTAGGCACGCTTACGCATTTGCAAACCAAGGCAAACAAAGTAGCCAAAGAGTTTGAAACTAAACTCGATGCTATTCGTACAGCGCAAGAAGGCAAACCGAAAGTGTCGGTGTTTTATCAATTATGGCCTGAGCCAATGATGACAGTTGGCGGCAACACTTGGATCAACCAGCTATTAACTATTTGTCATGCAGATAATGTGTTTGCTAATAGCGATACCGACTACCCGCGCATTAGTATTGAAAATGTATTGGTTGCCAACCCAGAGGTAGTGATTATTCCAGATGAAAAATCGAAAAAGCCTCAGCCTAAAATTGATTGGCGACAATGGCCTGAATTGCCAGCGGTGCAACATAACCAGTTTATTAGTGTAAACGCAGACTTATTGCACCGTTTTACAACTCGTATGCTTGATGGTTTGACCGACATGTGTGGTAAAATAGACGTTTCTCGTCAGCAAATACAGGCTTCAAAATGAACGATTGGCAAACATTTCTAGATACTGAGCTTGCTAAGCCCTACATGCAAGAAACCTTGCAATATGTGGCCGATAGACGCGCAGCAGGCGTTACCGTTTATCCTAAAGACGAACAGGTATTCTCAGCTTTTGATGCCACACCTTTAAATGAAGTTAAGGTGGTTATTTTAGGGCAAGATCCTTACCACGGAGAAGGCCAAGCCCATGGTTTGTGCTTTTCGGTATTACCAGAGGTTAAAAAATTACCACCGTCTTTGAAGAATATGTACAAAGAGCTGGCAACTGATATCGATGGTTTTGAGATCCCTCATCATGGCTATTTGCAAAGCTGGGCTGAGCAAGGCGTGTTCTTACTAAACACGGTATTAACTGTTGAGCAAGGGCAAGCTCATTCTCATAAGCACCTTGGTTGGGAAAAATTTACTGATACAGTAATTGCGCTTATTAATCAGCACTGTGACGGTGTGGTGTTTGTGTTATGGGGCGCACATGCTCAGAAAAAAGGTAAACACATTGATACCTCGCGTCATCATGTGATCCAAGGCCCGCATCCATCACCGCTTTCTGCACATCGTGGCTTTTTTGGTTGCCAGCATTTTTCAAAGACAAACCAGCTACTTACTGATCAAAATAAAGCGCCAGTAAATTGGTCGTTGCCGCAAATGCAAAAGGCCCTTGCGGGCCTTTAATTAAAAGTCTAATTCATCAAGCTCAATGCTGTCTGTGAAATAGTCTAACTCCTGTAGTTCTTTGCGAAGTCTATGCTTGTCTTTCAAAGCTTCGATTTCGCGCCATTTTCTCTTTTTATTTTTTGTAGAGGTCTTTTTTGTTTTACTAGGACCTTCTAATATTTCTAAAATATCGTCTAGGCTATCCATGAACTTCTCCTATTGATTTTTTGAACCTCGGAAATACCTATACCACAGGCTGCTCAAAAATAGAATAAAAAAGTGACAATACTGTTACAGAAGTGTGATTGATAGATGAATAGATCAAAGGTTTAGTTATTTTAGAAACAAAAACGCCACCTAGCGGTGGCGTTTCAAAAAATGCTGTAATTTGAGTTACATTGCTTTAAAGCGTGCTTCTAATTCAAGCTGCGCTTGTGCAAAAGAGCGAATACCCTCAGCAAGTTTTTCTGTTGCCATAGCATCTTGGTTATGTAACCAACGGAACTGACTTTCAGTTAGAGGAGCTGGTTTTTCTTCAACAGTAAAGTCGCTCTCTAGTAGGTACTCTTGTGCATCCGTTAATTGGCCTAACTCCTCTAAAAGACCTGGGCTAATCGTTAACTTATCACAGCCAGTAAGTGCGATGATCTCGCCTGTGTTACGGAAGCTTGCGCCCATAACTACAGTTTTGTAATCATGGCGTTTGTAGAACTCGTAAATGCTACGTACTGATTGCACGCCTGGATCGTTTAGCGGATCAGTTGGTTTTTCCATACCATTAGCAACATGCCAATCCAGGATACGGCCAACGAATGGTGAAATTAAAAATACATTCGCATCGGCACATGCACGAGCTTGTGCTTCAGAGAATAACAGCGTTAAGTTACACTTAGTGCCTTCTTTTTCAAGCTGCTCAGCGGCTTTGATACCTTCCCACGTTGATGCAACTTTGATTAGGATTTTATCTTTGCTAACACCTTCTTTTTCGTAAAGGCTTAGTAAAGTGTGGGCTTTATCGATAGTCGCTTGGGTATCAAATGATAAACGTGCGTCTACTTCTGTTGAGATATAGCCCGGTACGATTTCGCTAATTTCTTTACCAATTAATACAGCAAAGTAATCACATGCTAACTCAAGTTGTTTAGCTGCATCTTGCTCGGTTTCTTTGGCATATTGCCACGCTTTATCTAAATAAGGCTTATACGCTTCAATTTCACTGGCTTTTAAAAGTAGAGATGGGTTTGTTGTTGCATCTTCTGGTTGGTGCTTTTTGATAGCTTCGATATCACCTGTATCTGCAACAATAGATGAATGCTGTTTAAGCCTTTGTAGTGCTGAAGTCATTTGCTTTCCTCATTCCAAGCAAGTTAAAAGAAAATCCATTATAGCGGCCTTTATGCTGCAACACTATGACAGTGTTTAATAGGTCAAATGTCCTTAATACAGAAAACTAGAACATTATGTATGAAAAGAACAGCGGATAAAGGCAGGACGAAACAAAACGTGCATTTTGATTCAATTAATGTTGAAATTGACATCAAACAAATTACAAGTCAATAGCTAAGTATGATCACTGTTATTTCACCTGCAAAAAATTTAGATTACGAAACACCAGCCACGACCGATAAATTCACTCAACCTGAATTACTCGAGCACAGCGAAGAGTTAATGTCAGTTTGCCGTGATTTAACACCAGCGCAAATTGGTAGCCTAATGAAAATCAGCGATAAACTAGCTGGTTTGAATGCGGCACGCTTCGCCGAGTGGTCACAGCCATTTACCCAAGACAATGCAAAACAAGCCGTGCTAGCCTTTAATGGTGATGTATACGGTGGCTTAGATGCGCAAACGCTAAACGATGCTGATCTTGATTACGCACAGTCGCACTTACGTATTTTGTCTGGCCTTTATGGTTTGCTTAAACCATTAGATTTAATGCAAGCTTACCGCCTTGAAATGGGCACTAAGTTAGAAAACCCGCGTGGTAAAAACTTATATGAGTTTTGGGGCAGTGTTATCGCCGAAAAGCTAAATACAGTGCTTGCTGAGCAAGATAGCAAATACTTGGTAAACCTTGCTTCGAATGAGTATTTTAAAGCGGTTGATAAAAAAGCATTAAACGCACAAATCATCACTCCACATTTTAAAGACTGTAAAAACGGTCAATATAAAGTGATTAGCTTTTATGCGAAAAAAGCTCGCGGCATGATGGCACGTTACATCATTGAAAATAAAATCACCCAATTAAGTGATTTAAAAGATTTCACTGTGGCAGGTTATTACTTTAGTAGCGATGCAACAACAAAAGAATTAGAGCCTGTTTTCTTACGAGAAGAGCAGAACTAATTTTTTAGTAAAATGAATTAGAAGAGCCGTGCTTAGCACGGCTTTTTTATGGTTTTAATACTCTAAATTAGAAATGGCGTTCATCTTGCTAAGTACTTTGTTGAGCAATTAATTCAACAAGGTACAAAAATGTTAAAAATTCCGACAGTAAGTGAAGCTGAAAAGCTAATAGAAGAAAAACTCGGTGGCTGGGTTGATATCATCATAAGCCATATTCCAAACTTTATTGTCGCAGTAATTATTACTATCGTGTTTTCATTGCTGGCGCGTATCGTTGGGTCAATGCTCAGAAAGCTATTACGCCGCTCGTTAGAGTCATCGCAAATAGCAGACTTAATGTCATCGATAGTAAAAGTCATCGTGTTATGCGTAGGCTTATTTGTAGCCCTTGATTTCTTGGGTCTTAGAGGCACTGTCACCTCATTACTTGCTGGTGCTGGTATCGTAGGTCTTGCAATTGGTTTTGCCTTTCAGGACATGACAGAGAACCTTATAGCGGGTATTGCCATGGGTATTCGCAAACCATTTAAAACAGGTGATGTAATCCGCACCGAAAGCGTGTTTGGTACCGTTAAGGCGATTAACCTTAGAAATACCCTCATTGAGAACTTTTATGGGCAACTTATCTTAGTGCCTAATAAGATTCTATTTAGAAATATACTCAGTAACTACAGTACCTTAGGTGTGCGTCGTATCGAAGTGCCTGTAGGTATTTCGTATGCTGACGATCCAGAACAAGCCGCTGAGGTGATTGTTAAAAAAATCAATGAGTTTGATTTTGTGATTAAACAAGAAGAAACCGCCGTTTACGCCGAAAGCTTTGGTGATAGCAGCGTTAACTTACTAGTTTGGTTTTGGATTAAATACCCCGGCGAAGCAGATTTCATGACCGTTCGCCACAAGGCTGTTGTGGCAGTTAGAAACGCTCTAAGCGAAGCTGACATGACCATCCCATTCCCAATCCGCACGTTAGATTTTGGCATCAAAGGCGGCGAGAAATTAAATGCCATGATAAGCGAAAAACAGCAAGATAAAGACGCTGAGGCACCGCAAACCGATGAGTAAAATTTACTGACTCATCGGCGTGATTTACACAGGGAAGTGTGTTTGAGGAGGGGGAGAGTTTATTTTTGACTAGATAAAGTGAATGGTTTTTGCCTCTAAAAACTTTTTGTCCAAATACAAGCTTGCTCTCACTTTTACTGTTTATTAGAAATGATTGGCGTTTTATTTGTTAGAAATTAACCCTCGCGCGAAATAAATTTCACGCCTACGGTGAGCTATTTTTGACTTAGTGCTTAAAATTTACGGTTTAAAGCTGGGTTCCCGTGTTGGGTTTCGCTACACTCAAACCAACCTACGGGCTTAAAGTTTTTGTCCTACAAAAAAGCGCAAGCAGTTTAACTGTTTGCGCTTTTTATTTATTTGTTATATCAAAGATTAGTGAAGGATACGTGCTCTGATTGTACCTTCAACAGCACTTAGTTCTTTAAGAGCTACTTCAGATTGGTCTGTATCTACATCAATTACTACGTAACCAATTGATTCGTCAGTTTGTAAGTACTGGGCTGCGATATTAATGCCGTGCTGTGCAAACGCTTGGTTAATTTGCGTTAGAACACCTGGGCGGTTGTGGTGCACGTGTAATAAGCGGCTGCGGTTTGCAAGCTCAGGCAGTGATACTTCAGGGAAGTTAACTGCTGTAATGGTTGAACCATTATCTGAGTACTTAGCAAGTTTGCCCGCAACTTCAATACCGATATTTTCTTGTGCTTCTTGTGTTGAACCACCAATATGTGGAGTCAGAATTACGTTATCGAACTCGCGCAGCGGTGATACGAACTCTTCATCATTTGATTTTGGTTCTACAGGGAACACGTCGATTGCAGCGCCGCTCAGCTTTTTATCTCGAAGTGATTCTGCTAATGCATCGATATCAACAACAGTGCCGCGAGAAGCATTGATCAAGATAGCGCCTTGCTTCATTACTTCAAGCTCAGCCATACCAATTAGGTTCTTCGTTTGCGGTGTTTCTGGTACGTGTAAGCTAATAACGTCAGCACGTTGTAGTAACTGAGTTAGGTTATGAACTTGTGTTGCATTACCCAGCGTTAGCTTGTCTTCGATATCGTAAAACTCAACGTTCATACCGATATTTTCAGCCATGATACCTAGCTGTGTACCAATGTGGCCGTAACCAATAATACCTAACGTTTTACCACGTGCTTCAAATGAGCCGTTGGCAGATTTTAACCAACCACCGCGGTGTGCTAGGGCATTACGCTCTGGAATACCACGAAGTAATAATAAGATTTCACCAAGTACTAATTCTGCTACAGAGCGTGTGTTTGAGAATGGTGCGTTAAATACCGCAATACCACGTTCACGCGCACCTTGTAGATCGACTTGGTTAGTACCGATACAGAAGCAGCCGATTGCGACTAGCTTTTCAGCTGATTCTAATACCGCTTCATTAATATGAGTGCGAGAACGAAGGCCTACAAAGTGCACATCTTTAATGCGCTCAATGAGCTCGTCTTCAGGTAAGGATGTTTTTACGTAATCAATATTGCTGTAGCCATTACGCTTAAGCGTTTCTACAGCACTTTGGTGCACGCCTTCCAGCAAGAGAATTTTAATTTTGTCTTTTGCTAACGATACCTTACTCATATCCTCATTCCTATTTACTTTATTTGCGGCCCATTTTTGGTGCCGATGATGACTTTATCTGCGCCGCGATGGGCAAATAAGCCGTTTGTTACTACACCAACAATCTGGTTGATTGTTAGTTCTAATTCTTTGGCGTTGCTGATATCTAAATTGTGCACGTCTAAAATGACGTTTCCGTTATCTGTTACAACACCTTCGCGGTAAACAGGGTCACCGCCTAGTTTTACTAGTTCACGAGCTACATAGCTGCGTGCCATTGGGATCACTTCAACCGGCAGTGGAAATGCGCCTAATGTTGTAACTTCTTTAGATTCATCAACAATACAAACAAATTGTTTTGCTACCGCTGAAACGATTTTCTCGCGTGTCAGGGCTGCACCACCGCCTTTGATCATCTCATTGTGTGGGTTGATTTCGTCTGCGCCATCAACATACACATCTAGGCTTGATACATCGTTTAGTTCGAATACTTCAATCCCCAGTGCTTTTAACTTTTCAGTTGAAGCCTCAGAGCTTGAAACCGCACCAGTAATGGTGTCTTTTACTGTATCAAGTGCATCAATAAAGTGATTCACTGTAGAGCCTGTACCTACACCAACAATGGTATTTTCGTTTACAAACTCTAGGGCTGCCCAGGCAGCGGCTTTTTTTAATTCATCTTGCGTCATAATTATGTGCTCAGTTAGCTGTCAGAGAGGGCCTATAGTATACAAACAGTTTGCTTACCATTGGTAGATTTTCTCTGGGGTTATAATGTGTTTTAACGGTACATCCCACGATTCAATTGGCAATGCTGAAACATGCTGACATTGATGGGCAAGGCCTATCAAAATCGGTTTTTGCCAGTTTTCTTGGTAATACCGAGCCAACGTTTTGTCATAAAACCCACCGCCCATTCCTAAACGGTTACCTTGATCATCAAATGCCACTAATGGCATAAGTAAAATATCAAGCTTGTCTAAAGGGCATATTTGACTGCAATTTAACTTGGGCTCCAAGATACCATAGCGGTTTGCAGTCATGGGTGAATTTTCTTCATACCTCTGAAAGTATAAAGTTGTGCCATTGAAGGGGTGGATAATAGGCAGATATAAATGCTGCTCTTGCATCCATAATTCATTAATTAACAATGAAGTGTCTAATTCGCCATCATTGCTGAAATAAATGCCAATATGGGCGTTTTTAGGTGTTTTTAGCGATTTTAAGTGTTGAGTAAAATTCACTTTTAGCGCAATTGCTGCATTTTTTTGTTGTTCAACAGTCAGTGAATTGCGCTTTTTTCGAATAGATTGTCTGATTTCTGCTCGTGTGTTGCTCATGTCAATATTAGTGTTAACTTTCTAAAAAGGAGAAAAGTTCAGGGAAAAGCTCCACTACACCCAAAATGATCAATAACACAATGACCATTGCAATAAGCGAATAGAGTAGGGTATTTGAGCGTTTTTTAACAGGCTCTGTTAATTCGTCTTCAAGTAGCAAGTCATCTTCTTGCCAGCTATCGTCGCTATCAGCAACGCTGTTATTTTCAAGCTCAGGTAAACGCTGCTCTAAGTCATCAAGTTTTTCTTCTAGCCGAATAAGACTACTGGTGATGTAATCGAGGGCATCAAAAATACGTTCTTCACGCTCTTTGGCCTGTGCAGCTGTATTGTCTGATTGGCTGCTGGTGGCTGCTTGGTTAATCGGTTGGAGCTTGGCTTTAATGCCAACACTGGCGAGTAACTTTGCTTGTTTTAGTGCTTTATCTTGCTCGCTTGGTGCAAATAATGGCTTATGCTCAAACAGGGTCGCAACTTTGTCTTTTGTTGTTTTTAGTTTTGCAGCTAGTTGTTCTGTTGCTTGTACTTGGTCGACACCGGCTTCAAGCCCTGCAAACATTACGCGAAATTTTTCTGCCATTTGCTGATTATCCAAATCCTTAAATCAATGACTTGAGTATATACCCAAAAAGATTAGTGGAAAAACAAAAGCCCGTATAAAACGGGCTTTTTCTATTATGGTTTTGCAAATACGCTGTTTAGTATTTTGCTGCTTTGCCTTCGGCTGGTAGTGATTTCAGGATGAAATCACGTAAGTCATTATTTGATGACTCTAAATCTGCATGACGTAAATACATCATGTGACCACTGCGATAGCCTTTAAAGCTTAAACGATCTTTCATTTTGCCACTTGGATCTAACTGCCACATTGTGTATTTAGCATCAAAGTAGTTTGTTGCACCGTCGTAGTAGCCAGATTGAATCATCACGTTTAAGTATGGGTTTTGTGCCATTGCTAAACGTAAGTTTTCACCTGTGTTGTTGCCTGAGCGATCCCAAGGGTGAACATTACCAAATAGGTTATATTTGATATCGGTTTTGTAGTTAAGCTCTTCACGTAGGTAATAGTTAATCGCTGGCGTGAATGAGTGTAACCATGAAGTAAGCTCAGCCCAGTAATCAGGTGACTCACCTGCATCACGTTTGTCGATACCTAGGTAACGAGAATCTAAACGGCCCACAGTTTGGCCGCGCTCGCGTAATAGCTCTTTCCAGAAGAAGTTATTTGGAATATCAAGGTTATTTTGCTCAACAAACTTTTCAGATAAACCTGCGTATTTTGCTGCTTGCTTAATGATTGCACGTTTTTCATCAGCAGGTAAGAAACCACCTTTAGCAATTGCAGGTAAGAACTTATTAACGGTGAACTGTTCAACTTCAGGTAATAACTCGTCTAAGTCTTTTGCTTGTAAGTCTGCGCTAAGGGCTTTGTGGTACCAAGCGGTTGCTGCAAAGTAAGGTAGGCGGTTAGCAGCTTCTACAGGGCCTTCACGTTTAATACCAATTTCAGTTGGTGATACTAGAATAACGCCGTTGATATACATCCATTGGCGATTTTGTAATTCGTGAGCAAGACCAGAAACACGAGTCGTACCATAGCTCTCACCAATTAAGAACTTAGGTGAACGCCAGCGCTCGTTGCGAGAAACAAAGGTGTTTAACCATTCAGCTAAGTATTTGATGTCAGCGTTAACACCAAAGAACATTTTTTGTTGGTCTGACTTACTTGGCAACTCACCTTTTTCGTTTTCAAGAACGCGCGAGTAACCGGTGTTAACTGGGTTGATATAAACAATATCAGCCACGTCTAAAATTGAGTAAGGGTTATCTTTTACGCCATAAGGTTGAACAGGGTAACCTTCGTCATCAATTTTTAATACACGTGGTCCAGTATAGGCAAGGTGCATCCATACTGACGCAGAACCTGGGCCACCATTAAACGAAAAGACTAAAGGACGTTTTGTTCTATCGTCTACTTTATCGCGGGTATAATAAGTATATTGCAGCGTTGCAACGGCATCGCCTTGCTCATTCCAAACCGGTTGTGTACCTGTGGTTGCGGTATATGAAAAACGCTCACCATTAATGCGGGCTTTGTGCTCTGTTACCACTTTGCTGTCAACGTCAATACGACGTCCGTTATCAGCAAAGCTTGGAGTACTGAAGGTCAGTGTTAGTGCTGTCACTGACAAGCCAATAAAACTAACTAGTTTCATGTTGATTCCTTATTATTCGAATTGCAGCTATTAAAAAGTAAAGCAAACTCGATGACAAACTAATGAGACTAGTGACCAATATTAGCTGTTAAACAGAAAAATAACTGAAAATGCTGAGCTGGTTACAAAAAAGTGCATTTTTTTAGCAAAGATATTTTGCTTAATTATTTAGCTAGATTAAAAAATGGCGTATATTTAGCGTTTTTATAATCTGTGTACACGTGCTTAAGAAAGAGAAGTTGCAATGCAAAGAGTATTAGTAGTTGAAGACAGTAAAGTAGTACAGCAAGTGTTACGTCACCTCGCTGCTCACTATTTAGATGTGGCTGTCGACTTTGCGTGGTCTTTAAAAGAGGGCGTCTCTTTAATTTCCGAGCACGATTACACCTTGGCTTTAGTCGATTTAACGCTACCTGATGCGATGAATGGCGAAGTAGCTAAATACACCTTATCAAAAAACATCCCGACCGTTGTTCTAACATCAAAAATTGATGAATACATTCGCCAGCAAATGTTAGAGCTTGGTGTGGTTGATTACGTGGTTAAAGATAACCGCGACTCATACCATTATGCGATCAAACTTGTTGCACAATTACTTAGAAACGATGGTAGCAAAGCGCTGGTGGCTGATGACTCAGTACTAAGTCGCACTTTGATGAAGCAAATGCTCGAAAAGCAGTTGTTTGATGTACGCGATGCTCAAGATGGTGAACAAGCACTACAAATGCTTAAAGACGATCCTGAAATCAAGCTGCTTCTTACGGACTATGCAATGCCAACAATGGATGGTTTTGAGCTCGTTAAAGCGGTGCGTAATTTCCGCGGCCGTGATGATTTAGCTATTATCGGTTTATCAGGTGCCGGTAAGCATGGTTTATCGGCGCGTTTTATTAAATACGGCGCTAACGACTTTTTAACTAAGCCGTTTATGAATGAAGAGTTTCATTGCCGTGTTATGCAAACCATGGAGCAGCTTGCTTTAATAGCCGATATAAAAGAAAGCGCATACCGCGACCATTTAACTGGCTTGTATAATCGTCGTTATTTTTATCAATACGCAGAAAAACTGCTTAAAAATGTTGAGCAAGAAAACGTATTGGCTTTGCTTGATATCGACTTTTTTAAAAATGTGAACGACCAGTTTGGTCACGAGGCGGGTGATCAGGCGCTAAAACAAGTGTCTTCATTTTTAAAGACTAAGTTTGATGACTTTACTATTGCGAGAATTGGTGGCGAAGAATTTGCCGTGGTACTGCATAATATGGACTTAGCTAAGGCCGAATCGAGACTCAATACCTTTAGAGAGCAGTTAGCAAGCCATGCCTTTTCAATTAACGGTGAGCCTTACTCATTAACCATGAGTATTGGTATGACTCAATTCCAAAAAGTATCGCTTACAGCTGCGATGCGCATTGCTGACAAGGCCTTATATCAAGCCAAACAGCAAGATCGGAACTGCTTAGTTAAACTATAGTTGTGCTAATTGCACCAGCGCTGGTTAATTGTTAAAAAAATGCACCAATAGGGTGCATTTTTTTTGTGCAAAAACCAATTTTTATTTTTAAGTTATTGAAAATAAGCAATAAAAAATAGTGGCACAAAGGTTGGATTGTATAAGCCAACAGGATAACAATAAGCGTCCGAAGGGGGCCACTATGAAAATGATTAGTGCAATAATAAAGCCATTCAAACTTGATGATGTACGTGAAGCATTGGCTGATTTAGGCATTGAGGGGATGACAGTTGTCGACGTTAAAGGCTTTGGCCGTCAACGTGGTCATACTGAGCTATATCGTGGAGCTGAATACCAAGTCGATTTTATTCCAAAAATCAAACTTGAAATTGCAACTCGTAGCGAAAATTGTCAACGCGTTGTTGAAACCATCACAAAAATTGCTTCAACAGGCAAAATTGGTGACGGCAAAATTTTTGTTTACGACTTAGACCAAATCGTTCGTATCCGTACGGGCGAACTTGATGAAGAAGCAATTTAAGGGGGAATTATGGAAAACACTATCGTAGAGTTGAAGTTCTCACTCGACACTTTTTACTTTTTAATGTCGGGTGTTTTAGTAATGTGGATGGCGGCTGGTTTCGCTATGCTTGAAGCAGGTTTAGTTCGTGCAAAAAATACAACAGAAATCCTAACTAAAAACGTTGCACTATTTTCTATTGCCTGCACTATGTTCTTATTAGTGGGTTACAACATCATGTATGTTGATAACGCAGAAGGTGGTTTCATCCCTTCATTTGGCGCATTAATCGGCACTCAAGCTGCTGATGCGGATCACTCTTTAGAGTCTGATTTCTTCTTCCAAGTTGTGTTCGTAGCAACAGCTATGTCAATCGTATCTGGTGCGGTTGCTGAGCGTATGAAGTTATGGGCATTCTTAATTTTCACTGTTGTTTTAACTGGTTTCATCTACCCAATCGAAGGTTACTGGACTTGGGGCGCAGGTTTCTTATCTGAAATGGGCTTTGTTGACTTCGCTGGTTCTGCAATCGTTCACGGTGCAGGTGCTGCGGCAGCGCTAGCTGGTGTACTTTTCCTAGGTGCTCGTAAGGGGAAATACGGTAAAAACGGTGAAATCTACCCAATTCCTGGTTCTAACTTACCGTTAGCAACTCTAGGTACATTAATCCTTTGGATGGGTTGGTTCGGCTTTAACGGTGGTTCACAGCTACTTGTTTCTGACGCTGAAAACGCAACAGCGGTTGGTAAAATCTTCTTAAACACTAACGCAGCAGCAGCGTGTGGCGCAATTGCAGCACTATTCGTATGTAAAGTGTTATGGGGTAAAGCTGATTTAACTATGGTTCTTAATGGTGCACTAGCAGGTCTAGTAACGATTACTGCAGAGCCTGCATCTCCAACGCCATTACTTGCTTGTTTACTTGGTCTATTAGGTGGTTCACTGGTTGTATTTAGCATCGTTGCTCTTGATAAAGCGAAAATCGATGACCCTGTAGGTGCTATCTCTGTACACGGTGTGTGTGGTGCACTAGGTATCATGTTAGTACCACTTTCAAATTCTGATGCAACCTTTGTTAATCAATTAATTGGCTTAGTATGTATCTTAGGATTTGTGTTCATCGCGTCATCAATCGTATGGGCAATCCTGAAAAATACCATGGGTATCCGTGTTACCGAAGAAGAAGAACTAAACGGTATGGATCAACATGATTGTGGTATTGATGCTTACCCTGAGTTTGTATCAGTTCGCAGTAACTAATCTTGGTGCGTGCAAATAGCACGCCCATAACAATATCATTGTGTGTTCAAAACAAAGCTCTACTTAGGTAGGGCTTTTTTGCGTTTAAATAAGTCTTTTCTGATAGGCGAAATCGCTATTTTTTGACTATGCTTAATGTTCATTTCTAACAAGGAAAAACGATGGATAACAAACTCTTGCTTATAATTATTTCGCTATTTTTACCGCCTGTTGCGGTATTCTTAAAAGCGGGCGCAGGTAAAGACTTAGTGATTAACATTATTCTATGCTTTATCTTCTTTATACCTGCTGTGATCCACTCACTCTGGTTGTGTACACGCTAAACGAGTTTAAGTGACTGTTAATTTTACAGGTGTTAATATTGCGCTGTTCAAGGCGTAATCCTGTAAAATTAACTGACCAATAGCGAACTCAATGGCTGATAAAAAAACTCCTGCAAAAAAATCGTCTAGTAAACCGAAGGCGACATCAAAAAAAACTACCGCTAAGCGCTCACGCGCACCTCAAGGGCCAGCTAAAGCTAGTGTATTAAGAAAACTTTGGTCAATTTTTTGGAAGCTTTCACTTGCTGTGATTGTTGCCATGGTGCTGTATCTAATTTATTTAGATGCAAAAATTACTCGCCAATTTGAAGGCAATAAATGGCAGTTACCTGCACAAGTGTATGCTCGTGCAATGAGCTTTTATCCTGGGCAGTATTTGTCTCAGCAAGAGGTTATTTGGGAGTTAAACCGTTTAAATTACTCATCTGTAAACAAGCTAAGCCGAACTGGCCAGTATGTTAAATCAGCTAACAGTATTAAAGTGTACCGCCGTGAATTTGAATTTTATGATGGCCTTGAAGATTCACAAGTGATTGAGCTGCGTTTTTCAGGGCAGAAATTAGCAACTATCAAAGATAAATTTGGCCGACGTTTAAACAACGCTCGATTAGAGCCAGTTCAAATAGCCCGCATTGGTAATGATTCAAAGCAAGACCGCGAGTTTGTGCCGCTAGATAAATTTCCGCCGATGCTAAAAGACACTTTACTAGTGGTTGAAGATCGTAATTTTTATCAACACCATGGCGTATCTGTGTGGTCAATTATGCGCGCTTTATACAGCAATATTAAAGCCGGACGTACAGTGCAAGGGGGCAGTACCTTAACCCAGCAATTAGCAAAGAATATATACCTTACCCGTGAGCGCTCACTGGTGCGTAAGTTCAATGAAGCGCTTATCGCTCTGATATTAGATTACCGCTACAGCAAAGATGACATTTTAGAAGCTTACCTCAATGAAGTGTATTTAGGTCAGTCTTACAATCAAGGCGTTCATGGTATGGGCCTTGCCGCTGAGTTTTATTTCTCAAAGCCTGTGGATGAGCTTGAATACGACCAAATTGCGCTTTTAGTGGCTATGGTGAAAGGTCCATCGTATTACAACCCACGTCGTTATAGTGAGCGCGCAATGGAGCGCCGCGATCTAGTACTGCGCTTAATGGTTGAAAATAAATTGATTGATACCCGTGAATATCGCGCGGCATTAAAGCGCCCAATTGATATTGCACCAATGAAAGACAGTCTGCAAAAGTCGTATCCGGGTTACTTAGAATTAGTTAATCGAGAATTAAAGCGCCTGCTACCTGATCAGCAAGTGTTAGATGCCGGGGTGCGTGTATTCACCTATTTTGACTTACAAAAGCAAACGGCCATGGAAGAGTCGATTGAGGCAAGTTTACCTTATCTAGAAAGACGCCCTAAAACAGAAGAGCTTGAAGCGGCGATGATCTCTGTTAATGTTGAAAAGGGTGGGGTGTCGGCGTTGGTAGCAGGTCGTGACGTACGTTATTTTGGTTTTAACCGTGTGCTTGATACCAAGCGTAATATTGGCTCACTCGTTAAGCCTGCCGTTTATTTAACGGCATTTGAAAGTGGTCAGTTTAATGTTGCTACGTTGGTGGATGACTCACCGCTGCAAGTGACTAATGAGCAGGGGAAAGTATGGCAACCAGAGAACTTCGACAAGCAGTTTCGCGGCCCTATGCCACTATACAAAGCATTTAGTAACAGTATAAATATTCCTGCGGTTAACACGGGCCTTGATGTTGGGGTTGATAAAGTAGCTGATACCTTGAAGCGTTTAGGTGTAGAAGGGCGAATTGATCAATATCCATCATTGTTATTAGGCGCTCTTGAGCTTTCAAGCTTTGAGGTAGCGCAGCTTTATACAACCCTTGCTGCTGATGGTCAGTACCGCGAATTAACGTCTATTTCAGCACTGACAGACTCAGTAGGTAAGGTGCTTTATAAACATGATGTCAGCTCACAAAAACGTTTTGATGATGCATCAATCTACATGACTAAGTATGCAATGAAGCGCGTGACTAAAGATGGCACGGCTAAACGCCTAAATGCTCATTTCCCATCAATTCAGCTTGCTGGTAAAACAGGCACCAGTAATGACTTACGCGATAGTTGGTTTGCAGGTTTTGACCAAAACACCGTGACTGTTGCATGGATTGGTCGCGACGATAACAAGAGCACAGGTTTAACAGGAAGTGTTGGCGCACTAGAAGCTTACATTCGTTACCTTAAGCCACTCAACCCTGAAGCCATAGCGGATACTCGCCCTGCTTCTATTCGTTGGGCCTTTATTAACGAAGAGACTGGTCTGCAAGCGCCTCCGGGTTGCGGCAAAGTAGTGCAGCTACCTATACGTGCCAGTGAGTTTGAGCCTAGACCAACTTGCGTTAGAGATTAATAACACCAACTCGCATTAATACTTAAATAAACGAATTGGCAAAGAATAAAAAAAGCCCCAGCATTGAAAAATGCTGGGGCTTTTTATTAACTTGCTTAACGCTTATTAAAGCTTCGCGAATGCGCGCTCTGCGGCAGCAATGGTGTCGTTGATCTCTTTTTCAGAGTGCTCAGCGCACACAAAGCCTGCTTCAAACGCCGAAGGAGCTAGGTAAACACCTTCTTCTAGCATTAAGTGGAAGAACTTCTTGAAGCGCTCTAAATCACACTCAGTCGCTTGTTGGTAGCTAGTTACTTTTTCTTTATCAGTAAAGAAGAAGCCGTACATACCACCTGCGTAGTTTGTTGTAAGTGCAATGCCTGCTTTTTTCGCAGCGGCTTCAAAGCCTTCACAAATTGCTTTGCTCTTTGCTTCAAGTTCATCGTGCAGGCCTTCAGCACTTAATAGCTCTAAAGACTTTAAGCCAGCAGCCATGGCAATTGGGTTACCTGATAATGTACCTGCTTGATAAACTGGGCCAACAGGTGCGATGTAATCCATGATTTCTTTCTTACCACCAAATGCACCCACTGGCATACCGCCACCGATCACTTTACCTAAACACGTTAGGTCTGGCTTGATGTTGTAGTAAGCTTGTGCGCCGCCTAAAGCAACACGGAAACCTGTCATTACTTCATCAAAAATAAGCACAGATTTGTATTCATCACACACCTCACGTAAACCTTCTAAGAAGCCAGGTACAGGTGGAATACAGTTCATGTTGCCAGCAACTGGTTCAACGATGATACAAGCGATTTCGTCAGCGTATTTTGCGAAAATTGCTTTTACTTCATCAAGGTTGTTAAACGACACAGTTAATGTGTGCTTAGCAAAGTCTTCAGGAATACCCGGTGAGTTTGGTACACCCATAGTCAGTGCGCCTGAGCCTGCTTTTACTAGTAGTGAGTCAGCATGACCGTGGTAACAGCCTTCAAACTTTAAGATTTTGTCACGGCCAGTGAAACCACGTGCTAAGCGAATTGCACTCATTGTTGCTTCAGTACCTGAGCTTACCATACGTACTTTTTCGATTGATGGTACTAGCTCTTTTACTTTTTCGGCCATTAAGATTTCAGTTTCGGTTGGTGCACCATAACTTAAGCCATTTTCAACGGCTTCTAATACCGCTTGCTTAATAGCTGGGTGGTTATGACCCATGATCATTGGTCCCCATGAACCAACGTAATCGATATAACGGTTACCATCAGCATCAAAGGTAAAAGGGCCTTCAGCTTTAGTGATGAATAAAGGAGTACCGCCAACGCCATTGAAGGCACGAACTGGTGAGTTAACACCGCCTGGGATTGATTCTTGCGCGCGATTAAAAAGATCTTGGCTAATTGTCATGAATAGTCCTATTGGGTTGTCACGTTAAATGAGTTGGTTTGCAAGGGCTCAAAGAGCCCAAACGAAGTAGCTTAGCTATTACGTTTACGGCTAAACCAAGGCACGTCGACTTCATATTGCTCAACTTTGTCGGCAACATCTAAGGTTAGAGCAAACAACGCCATGCGAATTAACACGCCATTTTGCACTTGGCGGAAAATCGCTAGGTTGTCGTTGCTATTTAAATCGTTATCTAGCTCGTTTGCTTCTAAACGGCTATCACGAGGAAGTGGGTGCATCAGTACTGAGTTAGGCTTACAGTGTGCGTTGTAAATTGCCTGACTGATACGGAAACCACCACGGTATTTGTTAGCTTCTTCTTGTGAAGGAAAGCGCTCTTCTTGGATACGGGTTTGATAAACAATATCGGCGGCCAAGTTGCCTTCCATTTTATCTACTACTTGAATTTTATGACCTGCGTTATCAACAGCATCTAAAATGTAGTCTGGCATTTGTAAGCCATCAGGTGCCACCATAGAGAATTTAACGTCTTTATAATGACAAAGTAATTTAGATAAAGAGTGCACAGTACGGCCGTATTTTAAATCACCTACTAGGGCAATATGCATACCGTCGATACTTTGGTTGAAACGACCTAGCTCACGTTCAATCGTTAGTAAGTCTAGTAAGGCTTGTGTTGGGTGCTCATTCGGGCCGTCACCGCCATTAATCACTGGCACGTCACACCCGGTGGCAAACTCGGCAACAGAGCCTGCGTCAGGGTGGCGCATTGCGACTGCATCTGCATACGCTGAGATCACGCGTGCGGTATCATACAAAGATTCACCTTTTGCAAGCGCTGAGCTTTGCATGCCCGTTGTTTCACGAACTAAACCACCTAGTAAGTTAAATGCAGTACCAAAACTTACGCGAGTACGCGTGCTTGGTTCAAAGAACAAGTTCGCTAAAATTGCGCCCTCTAAAACATTGGTGCGCTTTTGCTTTTTAGCATAAGGCTCCATTTTCTTAGCAACTGCAAAAATACGTTCAATACAATCTCGATCAAGCTGATTGACCGACAGGATATTTTCACCTTGGAAACTTAGCATGGGGTTTGTTCCTAATCACATTTATAGGGCGCTGGCACTCGGTATGGGAGGCCGCATAAATTTGCGCAGTACTATAGCAAATTTTTAGCGTTCACAGCAGCAAATTATAAGTTAGGTTTAATAATTGCCAGTGCCACTATAGCTAAAAGGATGAGTACCGGAACTTCATTAAAAATACGGTAAAAGCGATCGCTACGTGTATTGCGATCATGCTTAAAGTCAGCCAGTAATTTAAAGCAATAGCCGTGGTAGATATAGAGAATAATCACTAACACCAGTTTGTAGTGCAGCCACATGCTGTATCTAAACCAGTCTCGACCATATTCAAAAATGGTCAGTACGCCAAATACCAATGTTAAAACAGCAAACGGTGTCACAAAAAACAGTAAGCGGCGTTCCATTACTTTCAGCATTGAGTTACAGGCTTTTTCTTCACTCATTGCGTGGTAAACAAAAAGACGTGGCAGGTAAAAAATACCGGCAAACCAAGCAATCATAAAGAATACGTGGAAGGTTTTATAAACTAATAGCGCAGTCATTTAAGCATCCATTTTAATTGTTATAACAAACTGTTGCGAATGGTAAGGATATGTCTGATTTGGTCCCAACGCAAAAGGCCCATAATCTGTTGGTTATCAAGCAGGTTGTAAATATATACCGCACCGCTGCGTTTATCTTTTAATAAGTCAAAAGCATCGGCTAATGTTGCTTGGCTACTAAGGCCGGCAAGGCTGACATATTTGATATTACTTTCTTGGTCAGACATCAGGCTTAAATCATATTCTGCAAGACGATAGCCATTCTCTTCATCATGAACAATCAGCGGGGTTTGGCTATCAAGGGCATCGAGCGACTCTTTAATTTGTTGTTTGTCGTCACTGTAAAGCAGCTTGAATTGCTCATCCATTTCATCCATCACACCTACTTTTTGTAATGCTTCGGTAGCTGGTGATATTTGATATTCAAGCCCTTGGAAATCAAGTTGTTGCATGAAAATAGAGCGGTTACCAAAAAACTGCAACGCCGTGACATAAGCCGTTGAGATCACCAACATGGCTGGCACAATGATCTCGGGGCTTGAGGTCAATTCCATAACCGTAGTGAGAGCTGCCAGTGGTGCGTGTAATGTTGCTGCCAATAACCCTGCCATGCCAAGCATGCTATAGGTACCTGTGATATCAACACCCGGACTAATAAACTGCGCGAAAAAGGCCATTAAGGTGCCCATTAATACCCCAAGTCCAATAACAGGGCCGATGATCCCACCTGGAATACCTAAACCAATGGCAAATAAGGTGGCGAGTAATTTAGCAATCAAGATGGTAGTTAAAAACTGCACATCATCTGGTGATTCAATAGCAATAGTGATAGCACTCATACCAGAGCCCATTGCATGAGGAACCATATAAGCAATTAAACCAGCTATTAATCCTGCTAGTAATAGACGAGGGAACATACTTAGTGGTTTGAAGGTACGGATTATAAGCATCAAGTTTTGGTTAAATGCATAAGCAACAGCGCCAAGTGCCATACCAAAAATGATTAAAAATGGGTAATGCCAACCACTCAATGGGTTCATGGTGATAAGTGCAAGCTCTGAAGCGTCACCAAAGACAAATTGAGTGGCTAATGCGCCGGTAACCGCTGCGAGCATAATGGGCACGAAAATATGCACCTTATACTCCCTCAGTACCACCTCCATGACAAAGATAACGGCTGCAAGTGGGGTGTTAAATGAAGCAGCAATACCAGCTGCAACACCACAACCGGTGAGGGTACGCATTGCATTGTGCGGAAGGTGTAGTTTATCGGCCAGTAAACTGGCACCCGTTGCACCCATATGTACTGAGGGGCCTTCTCGACCGACCGAAAAGCCACTAATAAGGGCTAATGCACCGCCGACAAATTGGTTTACCGTGTTGTAAAGCGGCATATGGCCATAATGTTTTTTAATACGGTGAATTACAAATGGAATGCCAAGACGATAATGCTTAAAGCCTGTTAGGGCGGCGAATAAGGCAATTAGTAAGGCTGCACCAACTGGCAGTATCATCCGCTCATAGGTTGGTAAAGTGGTGAAGTCATCAGGCTTATCTAAAAATAAGCTTTGAAAAAACATGATTGTGAGGCGAAAAAGTATGATCAACACTGCCGCAATTAACCCTGCACTTACACCAAGTAAGCACAATTGCACAGATGTTTTAGGCTTTGCTAGGCGACGTCTTAGTCTCTCAAGCCACATGCATATTTCCTCACAGCACTTTTGAGCCGCAGTTTAGCAAATCAAATTAACTAAGTCGTTGGGATTTTATAATTTTATCTGCATTTTGGGTAAATCTAGCTAATCTTTGCTGTCGTTATTAATTCGCTGCGTTAATTCAGGTAAGCGAGCTGTAATGGCTTTTGATATTTCATCTACCAACGGGGCATGTTTTTTATGAATAAC
The DNA here is from genome assembly GCF_022398475.1 of Pseudoalteromonas shioyasakiensis. Lineage (GTDB taxonomy): Bacteria > Pseudomonadota > Gammaproteobacteria > Enterobacterales > Alteromonadaceae > Pseudoalteromonas. The sequence goes on from NZ_JAKEVM010000010.1 coordinate 29,318, forward strand.
CGTGTTGATAGCCATTTGCCTTAGTACAATTACAGAAAAATCTTTTTTAAAGGTAGTTATATCGTTATTGAGCGCAGGATAAAGTGCATAATCGACACGACCTTTTTTTAGCATAGTAAGCGTATGGCTCAAGTCTTCGTTATGAATGATCTCGGCTTTAATATCAAACTCATTAAGAATTTCGATATCACCAATCGAGCTCATAATTCGGTTGTTTGGGTTGTATAAATTATCTCTATCGCATGGCAGCGCTTTTCGACATAGAAGCACTAAGTTAATAACGCCAAGGCTAGGTTCTACGACAATAATATTCTCGAATTTACGCATATTACTTTGTGAGCGCACAATATCGCCGTCAACGATGCCTGCATTTAATAACAATACGCCTCTTCGAGATGGTGTTGCTTGCATCTGGACTTTGATATTTAAATCATTATAAACATCACTCATTAACGCTTTAAATGGTGCTACACGCGGAATATCTATATAGGTTAACAACAGCTTTTTTGGCCGAGAGTAATTTGTTGCAGAGGGCTTTGCGTCAGTAAATAAATCATTGAGTAAGGCTATTTTAGCTTTGTTTTCAGCGTCATTGCGTATGCCAATCACTAATGGGGAGTCGGTAAACTGAGTTACTATTTTTGGCTCAGATAGGTTTTGTTGCTCAGCAAAATAGTTAAGCACTTTTGGTGCAGTAATCGCAAAATTAATCTGCTTAGTTTGCAATAAGTGAAATAGTTCTTCATCGTTTGCTGTTTGCACTATGCTGTCAGCATAGGATTGAATTACTTTTTCGACCACACCCGGGTAAATATAAGGCTCAACAACGCCAACTTTGTGCTCATTAAAAAGCTGTTCAAGGTTTTCAAAATCTTGTGGATTAGACTGAGTGGTAATGACAGCTAGTTGAGAATTTAAAATAGTGGCTGAAGCAACAAAGCCGGGCATCATTTCAGATGGCCAAGCAGGGTAATAACCCAGGTAGCCGGTTAACTGGGCTTTTTTTATTGCATTTTGCCAAGGTAAATATTCAACTTCTAGGTTTATCGATTTTTTGGCAAGCGTGTCTCTTAATAGTGCAATAGCATCACCGCCATTTTCCATTTTACTACTTGCATACGGCGGGGCTTCTAAAGAGGTGATTTCCCATGTTTCTTGGTACGTGCTATCAGCAGCTGCAAGCGAGCTAAAAACAAGTACCATAAAATAATAAAAGCGAGAAAGCATGGAAAAAGAATCATTATTAATTGTTCAATAAGTATACGTCTAAATTAGACTTTTTAGCATTATTAATTTGCTTATTTGCAGTTCATAACATTACAACTAAAGCAGTGATGTTTTTGGTCATACATACGCTTATCGGCCATGCTAAGTAATTCGTCAAATGATTGCGCATCGTCAGGATATAATGCAAAGCCAACACTCGCCTCAACGAGCAAGTCACCATACTCTGATTTTATCGGCGCCTTAATCGCACAGATCAATCGTGATAGTGCACGGTTTATTTGTACTTGGTTTTCTATGTCGGTAACAATAACTACAAACTCATCACCACCAATGCGTGCAGCACAATCGGTTTTGCGAGCAGTATCTTGTAAGCGTTTAGCAACTTCTACCAGTACTTTATCTCCCACTGCATGGCCATGGGTGTCGTTAATCGGCTTAAACTTATCAAGATCAAAATACAGACAACCTACCTTAGAGCCTGTGCGCTCAACACGGGCAAATTCTTGCTTGATGAATCGCTCAAGCGCACTACGATTTGCTAAACCAGTAAGGTAGTCTGTTTGTGCTAATTGCCTAATTTTCTTCTCTGCCATGACGCGTTTCGTGATATCGAAGTTAACGCCAATCATGCGGTTGCCGTATATTCTTCCATCTGCATTGATATAGCGTGTTTTGCCAGAGGGTAGAACAATCTGAAACTCTGCGTGAAACTCTTCGCCATTTAAAATTGCGAGTTTTAGCTTGTTAGTCACGTCTTCATATTCATCTGGATGCAAGCTATTTGCCCATGCTGAATAGTCTCCTTTGAATTCTGATTTTGGAATTTCAAATAAGGTATGCATCCAGTCATCCCAAATCAGTTCATTAGTGTCAAAATTCCACTCCCATATACCAATATGAGCAGCATCTGCAGCCATAGACATGCGTTGGTGTAAGCTTTCAAGCTCGGTTTTTGCTTGTTTTAATTCAGTAACATCTTCAGAAACGTCCAATAAATATTGCGCTTTACCATTACTGTCTTTAATTGTGAGTTTCCGTGTTCTTAAATAATGAGTATTGTCATCAATAGTAACCGGCTTTTCCTCTATAGTTAGAGTGTCATCACTTTTCAATACATCCCGATCGGTTTGCACGAAACTGACTGCTTGTTCATTACTGAAAATATCAAAGTCATTTAAACCGATTAGTTGGTCTTTATTTTTACCAAGTAGTTGCTCACCCGCTTTATTTACATGGCTAAATGTAAGATGCTCAGCTTCTTTTACAAACAACATGATGGGTAAATTATCGAAAATAGTTTGTGTAAAGGCTTCTTGGTTTCGAATATCAGAGAGATCTTTTATTGTCGCCACATAAGGACCTGACTCTTTTTTACCAATTGAGCTGATTGTTAATGTAATGGGAAATCGTTTTTTATTGGCTCGTTGTCCTTTTAAGAGCCGACTGCTACTTTTACCCGCCGTTTTTTTACTGAGCTGTGAATCTCTGAGGATTTCATCAAGTTCTAACGATCTTTCGGGGATCAGGGTACGAATATGTTTGCCTATTAAATCATGCGGCTGATAGCCAAAAACTTGGTTAACAGCCGGGTTTGCAAATTCAATTTTTCCTTCATTATTAAAGCTAATTACCACATCTTGTACGGTATTAAGTACTGCTTTTAGTTTTGCTGATAATAAGCTCCTTGCTCTGAGCTCAACAGCACCCAATACAAACAGACTTAATGCCACCAGAATAAAAATAATAAGTTGTGCTAACGTCGAGTAGTCGTGGGTTGTAACATAGGTGGTGTATTCAGTTTCAAAAACAGACATCGAAATCATGCCGATGTAATGCATTCCCGAAATTGCACTGCCCATTATCAAAGCCACCACCAAGTTCATCCGTGTTTGATGAACCCCTTTAGCAAGTCGAAAATCATTAATTTTTAATGCGATACCTGACAGTACAATAGCGACGATAATAGATAAAGAGAACAACCAAGGCTCATAAGCCATTTTTGCAGGCATCACCATCGCCATCATGCCAACAAAATGCATCGAGCCAATCCCAGCACCCATTAGCACACTTCTAAATAGTAGCCCTTTGTCGGTTTGTAGTGCTGGTGATAGTACGATGTAACTGGCAAACACACTTGGCAAAATTGATATCAAGGTAATGCTAATGTTGTATTCAATAGGGATGGGCAAGTTGTAGGCAAGCATACCCACAAAGTGCATACCCCAAATACCTATACCTAAAAAACACGAAGCCATGATGGTCCATATCTGACTTTCATTCTTTAGATAAGAGTGTTTGATACGAGCTGATAATAAAAAAGAGATATACGAAGCAAATACGGCTGTGAGGATTGAAGCAAAAGCAAGGAGTAAATCGTATTCAGCTGGAATGACTTGCGCACTGCTTAAATTATCAGTTATAAAATGCAGCTTGAAATGCTCTATCACAATTATCTTCCCTCAGTGCAAACTCATGCCAGCCCAAATGTAGTACAAATTAACTTTAGTCCAAGTCGAATGGCTTAGCCAGTTGCCCTCACCATAATTGAGATGCTCTTCTGGTGATACTTGATTAAAACACTCGGGTATTAGATAATTGCGGCCAATATAGGTTTTGAGGGTTTTGGTATGTCAGATGAGTTGCCAATCAAGTTCAGCGATGCAGCAGCTGTTCGTGTTAAACAGTTAATCGAAGAAGAAGAGAATCCAGATCTTAAACTACGTGTTTATGTAACAGGTGGTGGTTGCTCAGGTTTCCAATATGGTTTTACTTTTGATGAAAAAGCTAACCCTGGCGATTTAGAAATTGTTAAAAATGGTGTAACGCTTGTTATCGACCCTATGAGTATTCAGTATTTGGTCGATGGTACCGTTGACTATACTGAAGGGCTTGAAGGCGCACGCTTTTTTGTTAATAACCCGAATGCAACAACAACCTGTGGTTGCGGAGCCAGCTTCAGCGTTTAACGAATTATTTAAAAAAGCCACTTTATGTGGCTTTTTTATTGCTTTAATTTCTCATAATATCTTGCCTCTGCTAAATTTTACGCATTATTAGAAGGAATTTTGCGTTGCCAAATATAACTACAACAATAGAAAAGAAACCCTATATTTTAGCTATCGCCATTGTTTTGGTGATTGTACTGTGGATGCTGTCTGGGGATAGCAAAGCAGATCAAAAAGCACAGCAAAGTGATGAGCAAGTTCAAGAGCGCTTGCCTAAAGTGCAAGTGATGCCGTTGGTCGCTAAGAATATTAATAAAAACCTAACTTTTTATGGAAAGTCAGAGCCTGACAAAATCGCGAACATTAGCGCTAGGCAAGCAGGGCAAGTACTCGAAATTTTGGTTGAAGAAGGTCAGTTTGTAAAACAAGATCAGGTTATTTTACGTCTCGATAAATCTGATTTAGCCGCCCAAATCACATCAGCAGAAGCCTTAGTTGCCCAGTATCAAACTGAATACGAAGGCGCGCTTAAACTTAATCAGCAAGGTTTACAAAACAAAGTATTGACCATGCAAGCACAAGCTATGTTGCAACAAGCAAAAGCAACTTTGGTAAGCCTTGAATTAAAGCTAGAGCGCACTGAAGTACGTGCTGCTTTTGATGGCGTTATCAACAAACGTTTAGTCGAAATTGGTGATTATGTTGGCATAGGCGACCCTATTTTGCAGCTCGCTGATTTAGACCCGTTAATTGTCAGAGCCGATGCGACTCAAAAAGAAGTGCAAGGCTTAGAAGTTGGGCAAACTACCTTTGCTCATGTGTTAAATGACAAAACCTATCCGGGTCGAATTCGTTATATTGCCTCTGTTGCTGATGACAGCACTAATACATTTCGCATCGAAGCGGCGTTTGAAAACCCAGGTATGAAATATAAAGCAGGTTTTTCGACTCAGCTTAATATTGAGTTGCCAACTGAGCCTGCCATGTTATTAAGCCCGGCTTTTATGGCCCTAGATGAACAAGGTAATATCGGCGTAAAAGTCGTGAATGACGACAATATTGTAGAGTTTAAGTCAGTAAATCTAGCTAAAAGCACCGAGCAGGGCGTTTGGCTTTGGGGTTTAGGTGAGCAAGCGAATGTTATTACCCTTGGTCAAGGTTTTGTGCGTGCCGGTGACAAAGTTGAGCCTGTGTTTACTGAAGCAACGAGCAACTAAGTATGAAAAACTTAATTGAAGCGTCGTTGACTCACACGCGTACGGTTTTATCTATTTTCATCTTGTTGCTGATCTCGGGGTGGGTGACATATCAAACCATCCCTAAAGAAGCGAATCCTGATGTCACTATTCCTTTTATTTATGTGTCGATTATTCATGACGGTATTTCCCCTGAAGATGCTGAGCGGCTATTAGTTAGGCCAATGGAGATTGAGCTACGCTCGATTGAAGGCGTAAAAGAAATGTCAGCGGTGGCAAGTGAAGGACATGCCTCTGTGACCCTTGAGTTTATTGCGGGTATGGATCCCAAAGAAGCCTTAGCTGATGTACGAGATAAAGTTAGTTTAGCTAAGGCAAAACTGCCTTCTGAATCAGAAGAACCAGAAGTTCATGAAATCTTGATGGAAGATCAGCAGCCAACCATTACATTAACCTTGTCAGGCGATGCGCCAGAGCGAGGTTTACTAACCCTGGCCCGTAATCTAAAAGATGAACTAGAAAGCATTTCTAGTGTATTAGAAGTTGATGTAGGTGGTGACCGCGAGGATATGGTCGAAATTGAGGTCGATCCATTGGCGATGATTTCTTATGGCCTTGAACCGAATGACATTATTCAACTGCTATCAAATAACAACCGCTTAGTTGCTGCTGGCACCCTTGATACTGGTAAAGGCCGCTTTGCTGTAAAAATCCCATCGGTATTTGAGACGATTCAGGATGTGATGGAGCAACCTGTGAAAGTTGTTGGCGATAGGGTGGTGCGTTTTATGGACGTAGCAAAAATTCGCCGAGCATATAAAGATCCAACCTCAATCGCACGTATTAATGGCCGCCACGCGGTTTCGCTGGAAGTAAAAAAACGTGCTGGCGAAAATATTATTGATACGGTCGATCAAGTTAAAAAAGTGGTGAATGAGGCCAAGGAAATTTGGCCTGAGCATATACGAGTGGATTACACCGGCGACATGTCAAAAGACGTGAAAATGATGCTCTCTGATCTGCAAAATAATGTGCTGTCTGCTGTATTGTTGGTAGTTATTGTGATTGTGGCGGTACTTGGCGCGCGCACCGCCTTCTTAGTAGGTATTGCCATTCCTGGTTCATTCTTAACCGGGATTTTAGTGATCTCTGTATTTGGTTTAACGGTGAATATCGTGGTGCTTTTTGCACTCATCATGGCTGTCGGTATGCTGGTGGACGGTGCTATCGTTGTCAGTGAGTTTGCTGACAGAGCGATGAGTGAAGGCAAACCACGCAAGGCTGCTTATAAACTAGCTGCTGAGCGAATGGCGTGGCCAATCATCGCTTCTACGGCAACGACATTAGCTGCCTTTGCACCGCTAATATTTTGGCCGGGAATGATGGGCGAGTTTATGAAATACTTGCCGATTACGCTTATTGCCACCTTGACTGCGTCATTACTTATGGCATTGGTTTTTGTGCCAACCATCGGTGGATTAATAGGAAAATCAAGGCCGCTTTCTGAGCAGCAAAAACATGATTTAGAGTTAGCTGAGTCTGGTGACTTAACACAAATTAAAGGGATGCTTGGGCGTTATATTCGAGTGCTTGATTATGCAACAGAGCGTCCTTGGTGGAGCCTTGCTGCTGCAATCGTGTTTTCTATTTTGGTGTTCTTTGCATTTGCTGTTTCTAAGTTAGGGGTTGAGTTCTTTCCTGATGTTGAGCCAAATGGCGTCAATATCAAAGTACGCTCTTACAGTGACTTATCTATTTTTGAAAAAGACGTGATCATGAAAGACATTGAGTCACGCATTTTAAAAGTGGAAGGTATTAAAACCTTGTATGCCCGTACTGGCGGTAAAGATCAGGTAGGCACGTTTAGAATGAATCTAAAAGACTGGGATGAGCGCCCACCTGCAGAAGATATAATCAGTCAAGTTAACGAAATCACGGCAAGTTATGCTGGTGTCGAAATTGAACTTCGTAAAGATGAAAACGGCCCCGGTGGTGGCAAAGCGCTGAGTATTGAACTCAGCTCTCGATTTGTTGATGTGCTTAACAGTGAAGCAAAACGAGTAAGACAAGCTATCGAAAATGATGGCGCGTTTCGAAATGTTGATGACAGTGCTTCAAAACCGGGCATTGAGTGGCAACTTAAATTGAATCGTTCGGATGCGGCTCGTTTTGGTGCGGATGCCAGTATGCTAGGGGCGAATGTTCAGCTTATTACTAATGGTTTAAAACTAGGGGAATACCGCCCCGATGATGTTGATGACGAGATTGATATTCGCGTACGCTTTCCTCATGACAAGCGAGATTTAGGACGTCTTGAAACGTTGCGTGTAAAAACTATGCACGGGCAAGTGCCAATTAGTCACTTTGTTGAGCGCCAAGCAGCCCCTAAGGTCGATACAATTCGCCGTGTTGATTCTCAGCGCGTTGTTACCGTTAATGCAGACATGAAACCGGGTGAACAACTTGCTAAAGCGTTGCCACGCTTACAAGCGCAACTAGAGGAGCAAGGGTTAGATCCGCGCGTGAAAATTAAAGTGCGTGGTGAAACCGAAGATCAAGATGAATCAGAAGCCTTCCTTGAGCAGGCTTTTGTGGTTGCCCTGTTTGTGATGGGGATCATTCTGGTAACGCAATTTAATAGCTTTTATCAGGCATTTTTGATTTTAAGTGCTGTACTGTTTTCAACTGTGGGTGTGTTCTTAGGTTTAACCGTATTACAGCAACCGTTTGGTATCGTGATGTCAGGCATCGGGGTTATCTCGCTTGCAGGTATTGTAGTTAATAACAATATTGTATTGATTGATACCTATAATGTTTTACGTAGCCAAGGTCTTGCTGCAAAAGATGCGATTTTACGAACCGGTGCTCAGCGTTTAAGGCCAGTACTGTTAACGACTGTGACCACCATTTTGGGATTAATGCCGATGGTACTGCAAGTGAATATTGACTTATTTAACCGCCATATTGATTTTGGTGCGCCATCTACTCAGTGGTGGGTGCAATTGGCCACGGCTGTTGCGGGTGGTTTAACATTTGCCACAGTATTGACACTGGTACTTACGCCTTGCTTGTTAATGCTACGAGATCGTCGTCGGTAATCGGTAAATTCGTTACTGATTAATTAAAAATGAGTGACCCTAGTGTTGGGTCACTTTAATCATCAGTAAAAAGAAGCCTAAAACTAACGCAGAGGCGATTGAAATATACACAAACCCTTTTTTACCTTGCTTAATTGGTACACGATTGTGTTTTAAAAACAGGTACCATGCGACACACAGTACAATTGGCAACAAAAATAATATACGAAACATTTCCTAGCCTTTTTCAGTATTTACATACACTTTAAGCATAAATATGCAGAATTTAAAGTGATACTTTCATCTTGTTACACTTCCAATTGATCAATTTTTTGGTACAGTAAACCAGTTAACTATAGAGCACATGCTTTAATTTTAGCTACACTTAGTCTTGTATACTAAAAAGGTCCATTCCTAAAAGGTGGACATTTGTATAATTAATCATTCAAAGTGAAAATTATTAGTATATAATGTGTCCAAGAGTGAGACGGGCAAATTTCACTCTTAAATTATTAACTTGAATCATCTAGTAGGAGATGTATTTTATGATGGGTAAAACAGTTTCTTCTGAAGAAAACTCGAAACTAACAAAATGGCTTAAAACTAAACGCCACGAGAAAGGTCACACAATGCGTAGCCTTGCACAGGTTTTAGGTACGCCACACTCTTTCATTGGTAAAATTGAAAACCAAGAACGTCGTTTAGATGTTATTGAATTCATGCGTTATTGCGACGCTTTAGAAGTTGACCCATACGAAGGTCTTAATCTGCTAAAAGACGCTTAATTATTCATTACTAAAAGCGAAACGCCGCTTTTAAAGTAATATAAATAGTGCAAGGAAGCGCTATTTAAAGTCTCTCCCTTGCATCATCCTCTCTTTAATCACATACGTATCAGATTTGTTAATTGTTTTGGTGATAGTTGTTTTCTAACGCATAAAGCTTATGACGAATTAAGAATAAAAATACCAGTGATGGGATCACCATCAATGCAGTTAGCACAAAGAACATCGCCCAGTTTCCACCTAACCAGTCATCAATAACCACGCCGCTGTAGCTCGACAGTAAAGTTCTGCCTAAATTACCCAATGAAGCAAGTAGTGCATAGTGGGTCGCACTAAATGCTCTGTCGCATAACATTGATATAAACGCCACCATGGCTACCAGTGACCAAGCTTGGGTAAAACCATCAATAATAATAGCAAATGCATACAGACTCAGTTTGGGGCCTGCAATAGCGATCCAGGCAAAAGCTAAGTTTGAAGCTGCCATCGCAATACCGCTAATAAACAAGCCTTTTACAATGCCATAGCGTTGATTGAATAAGCTTCCTAAAAAAGTAAAAGCGATGGTGAGCACTGCAGTGCCCACTTTTGAGAAGGTCGCTATGTCACTATTTGAAAAGCCGACTTCTTTATAAAACACGATAGACATTCGCCCTAAAAAGGCTTCACCGATTTTAAATAAGAAAATAAAGGCCAATAATGCCAATGCTGTTTTTACGCCATTACGGGCAAAGAAGGTTCTGAAAGGATCAAAAACGGTTACAGCAAGCCATGCAATCACTTTAGCAAAGCGAGTCTGCGTACTACCAGCTAGCTTTTGTTGATAGGTTTGTTCAAGCTCAGCTTGAACAGCATCACGGTTTGATTCGGGTTCTTTTGCCCACAATACGCTGCTCATTAATAGCAGCATTACCACAGATAAGAAAAAGTAAACTTGTGGCCAATCAATTGAAGGGATGTCGGCCATATAAAATGGCAGGGCGCCTAATAGGGCGTAACCGCTCCACCAACCTGAAGTGGCCATTGCAGCTGCTGCGGTGGCTTTGTGGCTTTCGTTTTCGGCTAAAGTGTCGATACGAAATGCATCAATAGCAATATCTTGAGTCGCAGAAGCGATAGCAATAACTAAACACAGCGCGGCAGCAAACCAGAGGTTGGCCTTGATATCGAGCCCAGCAAGTGAAAAGGTGCCAATAAAAATCACTGACTGGCAAAGTAAAATCCAGCTACGGCGCTGGCCTAGCCAGTTAAATAAAACAGGTAACTTTACACGGTCAACGAGCGGTGACCATAAAAAGTTAATGCTATACGCACCAAACACTATGCCAAATAACCCGATCATACTGCGGCTTAAGCCTTCGTCTTTTAGCCAAGCCGACATGACAGAGCCAATCAATACCCAAGGAAAGCCACTGCTGATACCAAAGATGAATATATTGATTAAACGTTTATCTTTGAAGTACGAGAAATACTCTGAAATAGAAAGGGGTTTTGTCATAGTGTTGCCAGTTTAAGGGGCGTGCGCCCCTATTTATTATTGATTAGCGTCAAGCACTTTTACGTTTAAGATAACAACAGGATCTTTGGGTACAAAGCTGTAACCGATTTTTTCGTTAAAAGCGGTTTCGACACGCATGATTTTGTCTAGTGTGTCATAGCCATCCATGACCATACCGAATACGGCAAAGCCCCAGTCGCGACCAGGATTAAGATGATCGTTATCGTCCATATTAAAGAAAAACTGACGAGTACCTGAGTGAGGTTTACGGTCTTGATATGCCATTGCGATGCTATACATATCGTTTTTTAACCCGTTGCCACTTTCATTAAAAATAGGGTCACCTTCGTACAGACCATCATAGTCTTTATCGTAACCACCGCCTTGAATAACAAAATCACGTTCGTTGTCTTCATCACGTTCTACACGGTGAAACACACTACCTTGATAGCTACCGTCGGCAACGTAAGTTAGAAAGTTATTTACGGTTATTGGTGCGCGTGAACGATCCATTTCGACCACAATACTGCCAAGCGTAGTGACAATTTCTACGCGTGGAAACATATTATCTTTTTGAATAAATTTACCCTCAGTCGCTGCGAATGAACTGTGAGCAAAAAACAATATAAAACTAAGTAATAAAATACGCTTCATAGTTAACCTTCTAAATAGGCGATTAATTCTGGGTCAGATACAATGCGGGTAATTATTTGCTCAGTCAACTTATTAAGCTGACCTTCTACTTTTGCACGGTCATGGCTGAGTGGCCCTTCTAGGTTTGCATTACCACGGTATATCTTGCTGAAAGTGCTTGAGTTTCTGATTACTCTTAAGCCTAATTCAATAGTTGCGTCACTTGTGTGAGTCATCATCTTTTCAGTAACAACTGCTTGTAGCTTATGAATATCTAATTCAAAGCGTGTTGTTGCCAAGTTTGAGATACTCGCCCCATTACGGCTTAACGCACTGTCTAGAGCGCTTTTCACTGAATCAGTAATACCTGGGCTGGCAAGGGTTTTAGTTTTATCTGATTCAATAATTTTTAGGGTCACGTTGTCGCCGCGTAAATCAATTACGCTAGTACTAACGCTAGTACTAAGGTTTGAAATTTTGCCGCCTTGATAAACGGGGTTTAAAATTAATTGATTGGGTTGGTTGCTACATGCCGCAAGCGCAAGCACCGCACATAAAGGAAGTATTTTTTTCATTTAGTTAGCTCCATTAATTATTCTTTGTTGCACTTAGTACGACAAACTTTTTGTTAGACCCTAACAACTTACAATTGCCGAACATGCGTTTTAACTTTTCATGATAGTCTAGATGACGATTACCAATAATTCTTAATTCACCACCGTGCTTTAATGTGTGTTTTGCCTGTTTGAACATTTGCCAAGCAATATGATCAGTAACCGCTTGCGCTTGGTGGAATGGCGGATTACATAAAACGAGGTCAACACTGTTAGGTTGAAAATCGGTTAAGCAATCGTTTTGGACAAACTCACACTGCTCTAATTGCTCGGGTAGATTGTGAGCGACGTTTAATTTAGCTGATTCAACGGCCATAAACGACTCATCAACGAAGGTCACATGGGCTTTAGGGCAACGCTTTAAGGTCATTAAGCCAACAACACCATTACCACAGCCTAAATCAATGATGCTGCGAGCTTTACTTGTTTGTGGCAAATAGTTAAAGAAAAAGCGCGCGCCAATGTCTAATGAGTCTCGAGAAAATACATTGGCATGATTTTGAATTTCAAACTCACTTCCTTCAAGTGGCCAGTTAACAGGGAAGGGGGCAACTTTATTAAGACCACTGGTTTTACTGATAATTAAGCGGGACTTTTTAACCGCTAAGCTGGTTGATGTTTCACCGATATACTGACTAAAAGCCTTTATAGTTGAGTTGTGAATGTCTTTCGTTTTTCCAGCTGCAATAACATCAATGTCGGCAGGTAAAGCTGCACTGATTGCGGCAAGTTGATGCTGAAGATAGCCTAAATTGCGTGGCACTTTTAATATCACTAAATCAACCTGATTAGGTAATGCTGCTAATGAGTCCAGTTGCGTTAAAGAATCTGTTGATAACTCATTAGCTTGTAAATTATAGCGGGTAGCTTGATGACCAATATACGAGTCGTTAACTGAATAAACTGTTAACGTATTAAAGGCACAGGCTAAAGCGCCAAAACTGTCATTGAGTATCAGGATTGAATTTGCATCTGGATAGTGCTCTTGTACATAATTGACAAGGTACTCATCGCCTGAGTCCCACGCTTGAAGACTGCGATTCTTTTGATCTAACGGAAAGCGTTCTAGGGTATAGGTGTTATCACCGAGCTGTGCTTGGGTGGTCATCATGATTTTACGAATGTATTAATGTATAGGTAAATTCTAACATGCAACAGCCAAACGCCAACCCTAATCATTTACCTGATGGGTTTTCTTACCAAGCTAATGCATTGAGTGCACAAAAAAGCCTCGAATTATTTTACTTTCTTCAGCAGCAGCTAAATTGGCAACAACCAACTATAAAAGTGTACGGAAAAAGCCATGTGATCCCACGTTTGCAATGCTTTATTGCTGATCAGAATGTAAGTTATGGCTACTCGGGTTCACAGTTAATCGTTGAGCCATGGCCGGAGGTGCTTGATGCTATGCGTGTACGCTTAACAAGAACTTTGCAGATACCATTCAATGCGCTTTTAGTTAATTTGTATCGAGATGGTCATGATTGTATGGGTTGGCATAGTGACGATGAGAAAGAACTTGGGGAGCAACCGACAATCGCTTCTGTATCACTAGGGGCCGAACGGATATTTAAAATAAAGCACAAACATAATAATGAACAACATAGCATTGTGCTGCAAAGTGGTAGCTGTTTAATCATGAATGGTTTTAGCCAGCGCGATTACCAGCATAGCTTGCCAAAACAGCAAAGACTCAAACACCCTCGAATTAACCTTACCTTTCGTTCAATCATATAAAATCATTGGCAAAATGACTCATGCCCTTGATATAGTAGCTGCCAATTATTTTCTTATTAAAGGTCTATGACACATGTCAATGCAACAACAAATAGAGCAAAAGCTTGCTGCGGGTATCGAATGTAAACACCTGAATGTTGTCAATGAAAGCCATATGCATAGCCGTGGAACTGAATCGCATTTCAAAGTGGTGGTTGTGAGTGAAGAATTTGCGGGTAAACGTTTACTTGCCCGTCACCGTCAAATTAATGAGCTATTAAAAGATGAATTAGCAAACCATATTCATGCATTAGCAATTCACACATTTACTCCAGAAGAGTTCAGTGAACAACATGGACAGGCACCTGAATCACCAAAATGCTTAGGTGGCTCAAAGTTCGACTAAATTAGCAGGACAGCCACCTAAAGTTAGAAGGACAGTCACTCAAAGTTAGAAGGACAGTCATTCTAAGTTAGAAGGACAGTCACTCTAAACTGCTTGTCAATTGGGGTTTTAAGCTCGAAAGATTTAAGTGGGTCTGAAAAGTTTTACTGATCAGACCTGTATTTTAACTATTAGCCTTTAAACTAGCGCTAATTTTTATTGTGATAGATATAGGATGATCAATGGTCATTAAGCCGAAAATTCGTGGATTTATCTGCACTAACGCGCATCCAGTAGGGTGTGCTGAGCACGTACAAGAACAAATTAATTATGTGAAAGCGCAAGGACCACTGAGCAATGCACCTAAGAATGTATTAGTGATTGGTGCGTCTACAGGTTACGGCCTAGCATCACGTATCACAGCTGCATTTGGTGGCGGTGCCAAAACGTTAGGTATTTTCTTTGAAAAAGAAGGTAGCGAACGCAAAACGGGTTCTGCAGGTTGGTACAACACAGCAGCATTCCAAACAGCTGCTGAAGAAGCAGGTTTATGGTCTAAAAATATCAATGGCGATGCGTTTTCTAACGAAATCAAGCAAAAAGCAATTGATACTATCAAAGCTGATCTAGGTAAAATTGATTTAGTTATCTATAGCCTTGCGTCACCTCGTCGTACTGATCCAAATACGGGTGAGACTTACTCATCAACACTTAAGCCTATTGGCTCAGATATCACTACGAAGAACCTAAACACTTCAAAGCGTGTGATTGATGAAGTAACCGTTGAAGCAGCAAGCCAAGAAGACATCGACAATACAATTAAAGTAATGGGCGGTGAAGATTGGGAAATGTGGATTGACGCATTAAAAGAAGCGGATGTGCTAGCAGATAACTTCAAAACAACCGCTTACACATATATCGGTAAAGAATTAACGTGGCCAATTTACGGTCATGCGACAATTGGTAAAGCGAAAGAAGATCTTGACCGTGCAACACAAGCAATCAAAGAGTCTACAAAAGGCTTAAATGGCGAAGCGTATGTTTCCTCATTAAATGCGGTTGTGACACAAGCAAGCTCGGCAATTCCAATTATGCCTTTATATATCTCTGCTTTATTCAAAGTAATGAAAGCAGACGGTACTTACGAAGGTACCATTGAGCAAATTCATTCACTATTTACTGAAAACCTTTACGGTGAAACACCACGTTTTGACGAAGGTGGTCATTTATTCCAAAACTACAAAGAGTTAGAAGATGATGTTCAAGCTCGTGTACAACATGTTTGGGATACAGTGGATACAGATACAATTGACGAATTAACGGACTACGTGGGTTACCACAATGAATTTTTACGTTTATTCGGCTTTGGTATCGACAGCGTAGATTACGAGCAAGATGTGAATCCTGATGTTGCGATTTCACAATTAATCGATTAATTGCTAAACAAACTTGATTTTGTAAAGTCGCTTTTTTAAGCGACTTTTTTGTTTCTGGATGAAAATAAAACATCATCAATAGCACTTTGGTCTATATTGAATTTTATTCAAAAGGTTTTTGTAGTCTAAATAACCGTATCTGTCGTATAAATTTCATATTTGCTCTCGCATAGTCACCCTGATTGATGTTAAAATTCGGGCAATATATGTGAGGAGTTTACTGCGTTGCTTGTTTGGGGTGTTAAACAGGCTATTCTTTGATACTTAGAGTTTAACTTGAGCATATCAAATGGCGACGTGGTTGGTACGATTTTTCAGTTTCTTTCCGTTAATGTAATGCAAGTGCGTATGATCAACATAAAAAAAGGTCTGGATTTACCGATAGAGGGCGCACCTCAGCAAGTTATTCACGATGGTTCTGCCGTCAAACGTGTAGCTGTGCTAGGTGAAGAATATATTGGTATGCGTCCAACCATGCATGTTCGCGTGGATGACCAAGTCAAAAAAGGCCAGGTACTTTTTGAAGACAAAAAGAACCCAGGCGTCTTATTTACTGCACCAGCTTCTGGGGTAGTTAAAGAAATCAATCGTGGTGCTAAACGTGTGCTGCAATCTGTTGTTATTGAAGTTAATGGCAGTGAGCAAATCACCTTTGACTCTTTCAAGGCCGACGAGCTTTCGGGCTTAGACCGTGAAAAAGTTAAAGAAGTACTAGTTCAGTCAGGTCAATGGACAGCACTACGTGCTCGCCCATTCAGCAGAGTAGCTGCTTTGGATGCAAATCCTAGCTCTATCTTTGTAACGGCTATCGACACTAACCCGCTAGCTGCAGATCCTGCAGTAATCATTGCTGAGAACACTCAAGCATTTGAAGCTGGTTTAGCTGTGGTATCTCGTTTAACTGACGGCAAAGTATTTGTTTGTAAACAAGCTGGTAGCCAAGTGCCTAGTTCATCAATCCCTCAAGTAGAAGTACATGAGTTTGGTGGCAAGCATCCGGCAGGTCTTGTTGGTACACACATTCATAACTTAGACCCAGTTTCTGCAAGCAAGCAGGTTTGGCACTTAGGTTACCAAGACGTAATCGCGTTTGGTAATTTATTCCTAACAGGTGAAATCTTCACAGACCGTGTTGTTTCTCTTGCTGGTCCACGTGTTAAAAACCCACGCTTAGTGAAAACTCAGCTAGGTGCATCTTTAGATGATTTAGTTGCTGGTGAATTAGAAGACGGTGATAACCGTGTAATTTCTGGTTCTGTATTATCAGGCGCTATCTCTCAAGGTCCACACGCGTTCTTAGGTCGTTACCATGTTCAAGTATCTGTATTACTTGAAGGTCGCGAAAAAGAGCTATTCGGTTGGATCGCACCAGGTGCTAACAAGTTCTCAGTAACACGTACCTTCTTATCTCACCTTGCTCCTAGCCGTCTATTTAACATGACGACTTCAACAGGTGGTTCGAAGCGTGCCATGGTTCCAATTGGTAGCTATGAGCGTGTTATGCCTTTAGACATCCTACCTACACTATTATTACGTGATTTAATCGCACGTGATCTTGATGGTGCTATTTCGTTAGGTGCGCTAGAGCTTGATGAAGAAGATTTAGCATTATGTACCTTCGTTTGTCCAGGTAAATACGAGTACGGTTCAATCCTACGCGATTGCTTGACTACGATCGAGAAGGAAGGCTAGAGAGATGGGTTTAAAGAAATTTCTAGAAGATATTGAGCCGCATTTTGAACCGGGTGGTAAACACGAAAAATGGTATGCGCTTTACGAAGCTGCAGCGACTATTTTCTACACGCCAGGTTATGTAAATAAAGGCAAAACACACGTTCGCGATAACATCGACCTAAAACGTATGATGATTTTAGTGTGGATGGCGACGTTCCCTGCAATGTTCTTTGGTATGTTCAACATCGGTCATCAGGCCGCTGGTGCTTTAGCGCAAGGTTTTGAACTAGCAAACACATGGCAAGTTGGTCTGTTCCAATTATTCGGTGGTGAATTAACTGCTGACTCTGGTTGGGGCGCGAAAATGTTTTACGGTGCCTGCTTCTTCCTACCAATATACGCAGTAACGTTTGCTGTGGGTGGTTTCTGGGAAGTACTATTTGCTTCAGTGCGTAAGCACGAAGTAAATGAAGGTTTCTTCGTAACATCTGTATTATTCGCACTAATCCTGCCTGCGACGATTCCTTTATGGCAAGTTGCACTAGGTATTACGTTTGGTGTTGTAATCGCTAAAGAAATCTTTGGTGGTACAGGTCGTAACTTCCTTAACCCTGCTCTTGCCGGTCGTGCGTTCTTATTCTTCGCATACCCAGCGCAAATTTCAGGTGACACAGTATGGACAGCAGTAGATTCATTCTCTGGTGCAACTATGCTTGGCCAAGCTGTTGTTGGTTCACTTGATTACAGCAACATGGAGCTATGGTGGAATGCGTTCTACGGTTTCATTCAAGGTTCTATGGGTGAGACGTCAACACTAGCACTATTAATCGGTGGTTTATTCCTAATTTACGTGCGTATCGCTTCATGGCGTATCGTACTAGGTGTATTCCTAGGTATGGTTGCAACGGCATTCTTACTAAATACAATTGGTTCAGAAACCAACGCTGTATTTGCTATGCCTTGGCACTGGCACTTAGTTCTTGGTGGTTTTGCATTTGGTATGTTCTTCATGGCAACAGACCCAGTATCTGCATCATTCACAGACAAAGGTAAGTTCGCTTACGGTGCGTTAATCGGCTTTATGGTTGTAATGATCCGTGTTGTTAACCCGGCATTCCCAGAAGGTATGATGCTAGCAATCTTATTTGCTAACTTATTTGCACCATTATTCGATCACTTTGTAGTGCAAGCTAATATCAAGCGGAGGTTGGCACGTAATGTCTAGTAATAACGAATCAATCGGCAAAACGCTAACCGTTGTTGTTGCACTATGTTTAGTGTGTGCAATCATCGTATCGTTTGCTTCAGTTCAGCTTCGTCCTTTACAGCAAGCTAACAAAACACAAGATATTCAACGCAATATCTTAGCGGCTGCAGGCATTGAAGTATCAGGTACTGTGTCAGATACCTTTAACTCAAAAATTGAAGCACGTGTTGTAGACATGAACACAGGTGAGTTTGTTGAAGGTGCTGATCCTAACTCATTTGACTTCGAGAAAACAAAATTCGACCAAGCTCGTAGCTTTGCGTTGAAAGCAGAAGGAATTAAAGACATCGCTGGTATTCAGCGTATGACAAAAAATTCACCTGTATATATTTCGAAGAAACCTGATGGTTCTACAGACGCAATCATTCTACCAATCCAAGGTTATGGCCTTTGGGGTGTAATGTACGGCTTCTTAGCGCTTGAAAGCGATGGTGAAACAGTTAAAAACATCAACTTCTTCAAGCACAACGAAACGCCAGGTCTAGGTGGTGAAATCCAAAATCCACAATGGACTGCTAAATGGCAAGGTAAAGAGTTACCAATCAATATCATGAAGAGCGGTGCGAAGAACGAACATCAAATCGATGGTCTTTCTGGTGCAACATTAACTTCAAACGGTGTTGATCACACAGTTGACTTCTGGACTGGCGAGCATGGCTTTGGTCCATTCCTTGCGAAAGTACGTGAAGGAGCGTTGAAATAATGGCTGATACTAAAGAAATGAAGTCGGTCCTATTTGGCCCGGTATTCGCAAATAACCCGATCGCATTACAAGTACTAGGTATTTGTTCTGCGCTAGCGGTAACATCAAGCTTAAAAAATGCACTAATCATGTCAATCGCATTGACACTAGTAACTGCGTTTTCTAGCTTGTTTATTTCGTCAATTCGTAACCACATCCCATCATCTGTGCGTATCATCGTGCAAATGACGATCATCGCATCACTTGTAATCGTTGTTGACCAAGTACTGCAAGCATTCTCTTATGCAACTGCTAAAGAGCTTTCAGTATTCGTTGGTCTAATCATTACAAACTGTATCGTAATGGGTCGTGCTGAAGCATACGCAATGAAGTCACCACCGTTAATGTCTTTCTTAGATGGTATCGGTAACGGTTTAGGTTACTCAGTAGTACTACTAACTGTTGGTTTCATCCGTGAGTTATTCGGTAAAGGTTCACTATTCGGTGTTGATATTATTCCATTAGTTCAAAATGGTGGCTGGTATCAACCAATGGGTCTATTGATTTTACCACCGAGTGCATTCTTCATTATTGGTTTATTCATCTGGGTACTTCGTACCTTCAAGAAAGACCAAGTAGAAGCAAAAGCGTAAGGGGCGAGCAGTGGAACATTATATTAGTTTATTTGTAAAAGCGGTTTTCATTGAAAACTTAGCTTTAGCCTTCTTCCTAGGTATGTGTACTTTCCTTGCTGTATCAAAGAAAGTAACAACGTCAATCGGCCTAGGTGTGGCAGTTATCGTGGTACTAGGTATCTCAGTACCTGTAAATAACTTGGTTTATCACGCTGTTCTTGCACCTGGTGCATTAGAGTGGCTTGGCTACCCAGAAGCAGACCTTAGCTTCTTACGTTTCTTGACTTTCATCGGTGTTATTGCAGCACTTGTACAAATTCTTGAAATGGCATTAGATAAGTTCTTCCCTGCACTTTACAACGCGTTAGGTATCTTCTTACCACTGATCACAGTTAACTGTGCGATCTTCGGTGCGGTATCTTTCATGGTTGAGCGTAACTATAACTTCGGCGAGTCTGTTGTTTATGGTATCGGTTCAGGTGTGGGCTGGGCACTAGCAATTACTTTACTTGCTGGTATCCGTGAAAAAATGAAGTACTCAGACGTTCCTGATGGCTTACGTGGTTTAGGTATTACTTTCATCACTGTTGGTCTTATGGGTCTTGGCTTTATGTCATTCTCTGGTATTTCACTTTAATAGGTAGCGAGGATAAATCATGAGTGAGATTTTCTTAGGCGTTGGTGTTTTCATCGCTATCGTTGTTATTTTAGTTTTAGTTATCATTGGTGCTAAATCTAAATTAGTAGCAAGCGGCGATATCATCATCGGAATTAATGGCGACCCAGAAAAAGCTATTAAAACATCTGCAGGTAGCAAGCTATTAGGCGCGCTAGCTGATTCAGGTATCTTCGTTTCATCTGCATGTGGTGGCGGTGGCTCTTGTGGTCAGTGTCGTGTACACATCAAAGAAGGTGGCGGCGATATCTTACCAACAGAACTTGATCACATCTCTAAAGGTGAAGCTCGTGAAGGCTGCCGTTTAGCGTGTCAGGTAAATGTTAAGAACGACATGGAAATTGAACTTGAAGAGTCAATTTTCGGTGTTAAGAAGTGGGACTGTACCGTTATCTCTAACGATAACAAGGCAACGTTCATCAAGGAACTTAAGTTACAAATTCCTGATGGCGAGTCAGTACCTTTCCGTGCCGGTGGTTATATTCAAATTGAAGCACCAGCTCACCACGTTAAGTACGCTGATTTCGATATTCCAGAAGAGTATCGTGGCGACTGGAACCACTTCGGTTTCTTCGATCTGGAGTCTAAAGTAGACGACGAAACAATTCGTGCATACTCAATGGCTAACTACCCAGAAGAAGAAGGCATCATCATGCTTAACGTGCGTATCGCTACGCCGCCGCCAAGAGACCTAAGCCTTCCATGTGGTAAAATGTCTTCGTACATTTGGTCATTAAAAGAAGGTGATAAAGTGACTATTTCTGGCCCATTCGGTGAGTTCTTCGCGAAAGACACTGATGCAGAAATGGTATTCGTAGGTGGTGGTGCAGGTATGGCACCAATGCGTTCACATATCTTTGACCAACTTAAGCGTTTAAAATCTAAGCGTAAGATGAGTTTCTGGTATGGTGCGCGTTCTAAGCGTGAAATGTTCTACGTAGAAGATTTCGACGGCTTAGCAGCAGAAAACGATAACTTTGTATGGCACACAGCACTGTCTGATCCACAACCAGAAGATAACTGGGAAGGTTACACAGGCTTCATCCATAACGTACTTTATGAAAACTACTTGAAAGATCATGAAGCGCCAGAAGATTGTGAGTTCTACATGTGTGGTCCTCCAATGATGAACGCGGCTGTTATCAACATGCTTAAAGATCTTGGTGTAGAAGACGAAAACATCTTATTAGATGACTTCGGTGGCTAACACCATACACAAAACAATAAGTTTTGGTTAGAATACAGGCCTCGTAACACTCAGTGTTACGAGGCTTTTTTATTTCTATACCTAACCCTGTGGTATCTAAAAGGTGAATGCTATGAATAGAGTGTTTTATCGCCAAGGCTTGATGGCCTTTTTTCTATTAACTATGACTTTACTCATGGCTGGCTGCAGCCAAGCTGATAAGGCTGAAGAGCTTTATTTTGAAGGTAAGACAATGGGCACCACTTATCATATTAAGGTGTTTGCAGAGTCTTCAAAGGTTGCAGGTGTTGATTTACATCCTGAAATTAAGCAAGTGCTTAAAGGTGTAAATCAATCTATGTCAACTTACATTCCCGATTCAGAAATTAACCAGTTCAACCAGTTACCAGCAGGGCAGGTAATGCCAATAAGCGCTGATTTTAGAAACGTGGTCGCTGAATCAATTCGCCTTGGCGAATCAACAAAAACGTTAGATGTGACTATGGGGCCACTTATTGACTTGTGGGGCTTTGGTCCAGATAAAAAGCCGACTAAACGCCCAAGCGATGAAGCTTTGGCTGCAATGGTTGCCAAAATTGGTGTTGATAAGCTTGAACTTACAGATGCTGGCCTGATGAAAACAATTGATGGTTTAGAGCTGTCGTTTTCTGCTACAGCAAAAGGCTATGGTATTGATAAAGTCGCAGAAGTGATTGAAAGCCATGGTTTCACTAATTATATGGTTGAGATTGGTGGTGAGCTTCGTGTGTCGGGTATTAAGCCAAATAATATTACTTGGAAAATAGCTATTGAACAGCCTGATGCTGAACCAGGCGTGCGTAAAGTACATAAAGTAATTGAGCCGGGTACTAATGGTATTGCGACATCGGGCGATTACCGAATTTTTTACGAAATGGATGGTGTAACCTATAGCCACTTAATTGACCCTGTAACAGGCATGCCGAGCCGTCATGATTTGGTATCAGTTACTGTTTTACACCCATCAGCGATGACTGCAGATGGCTTAGCGACGGCAATCACTGTGATGGGCATGGAAAAGGCGCAGAAATACGCCGAAGAGCACGATTTGCCAGTGTATTTAATTGGTAAGTCAGACAATGGCTTAGTAACTTATTCAAGCCCTGCATTTAAACCATATTTGTAGCAGGGCAAGAAGCAGTGCATACCCAAGCCATCTCAAGATGCAGAATTCAGCGTTTCACAGGTGTTTAATATCAAGGCGTTACTTTGCAACAATGGCAGTCCCTTTTAAGAAGTAACAACGATGAGACTAAGCGCCTGTGAAGCGCCCAAAGGGTTGGTTTAAAAGCGATTTATACTGCGTTATTGATTTTAACAATAGAACCACTATTGCTTGCAATCAATGCCTTGCCTAAATCGCTTTTAATTCCAACTGAAACTCGCACCTTGAGGTGGTTTGGGTATATAATACATGCAGCCTAATTAGTTGGGCTCGATTTAATTGCTGACGATAGGGGCAAAGCAATGTCACTTTTTCTTCTTACATTTGGTCTACTTATTTTAATTGTGGCAGCGATGGCTGTCGGCATGATTGTGCAAAAGAAATCTATGGCCAGTAGTTGTGGTGGCTTAGGCGCAGTTGGTATCGACAAAGCCTGCGACTGTGACGACCCATGTGACAAGCGTAAAAAGCGCATGGCAAAAGAACAAGCTTGGAAAGAGAATCAAATTCTTTAACCACAGAAAAAGCGCCCAAAGGCGCTTTTTTAATACTTAAATTTTACAAGGACAGTCACTGTATTTTTATATAGACAGTCACTTTTATCTGTTAACTTACTCTTGCAGCAAAGAAGATTTTGTCTAAACTTTAGTTACAGCTAATGCATTTCAAATTATCAGTTCAAGGAGTGAACGATGGCTTTAGCAAGGAAGCGGCAAATCTGTTTGTCGAACACTAAGTATTATCACTGCGTATCCCGTTGCGTTAGACGCGCTTACCTTTGTGGAGAAGACGCACTCACTGGTAAATCATATGAACACCGCCGAGGATGGGTTGAAGAGCGCCTGCTTTTTCTTGCAAAGGTATTTTGTATTGATGTGTGTGCTTACGCAGTGATGAGCAATCATACGCATCTTGTTCTTCATGTTGATGATAAAAAAGCAAATAGGTTATCGGATAAAGCCATTCTTTTACGCTGGTTTAAGCTCAGTAAAATGACGCCTTTAGGTCAAAAGTTCCTTCATGGTCAGCCTTTGAGTGACGGCCAACAAGTCTTCTTAAAGAAAGAGGTTGCAGAATACAGAGCGCGTCTTTCGAGCATTAGTTGGTTTATGCGAATGCTTAATGAATATATAGCTAGACGTGCAAATAAAGAAGACGAGTGTACAGGTCACTTTTGGGAAGGGCGATTTAAGAGCCAAGCATTGCTTGATGAGTCAGCACTTTTAGCATGTATGGCCTATGTTGATTTAAACCCTGTTCGTGCTAAAGCTGAGAGCACGCCGGAGCAATCGGACTATACCAGCTTTAAAAAGCGATGCCAGAGCGCGAAGGAGTCAAAGCAACCTAAATTACTAGCTCGTTTTATTGGTGGCATGAGTAAGTATAAATCAAAGGGTATACCTTTTGAGTTAAAGTCATACTTGTTACTGGTAGAGAAAACTGGGCGTTGTATCAGCGCGGATAAGCCTGGATATATAGAGCATCATTTACCTCCTATTCTTGAAAGGCTGAATTTCGAACCGGAAAAATGGTTAACACTAACAACTCAATTTGAAAACTTATTTCGTGGAGCTGCAGGTCGAGTGGGGGCTATCGAAAGTTATTGCAGTAAAACTGCTCGTAAGCGACGAAGTAACCTAACAAGTTGTAAGTTATTACTTTCTAGTTAACCTTAAATTTCTCTAGACTTTTATTTTTTGCAAACTCTTGCAGCTAACTTGCGCTTTCAATTCTCATAAAGCTAAATCTTTACCTTGGTTTTTATTATTAGATTAAGCTAATAGGCTAGCTCGACTACACAACTATTATTTTAGGTTACAAATTTAAGGTATTTGGAGATTTAACAGGCACTTTTAAGAGTGCCTGTCCTTTTAAATCGTGTTTAATCTAAATTAATTAGCTCAGCTCCTAAAACTGCGTACTTATTTTTGCCATTTGCTTGTAAGAAAAAGGCGGCAGGTGCATTAAGTGAAGGTATTGATGTAAATACACTTTTGCATGCGTAAACTGGCCAATTTGTGGCGTTTTCTAGCATATTAATATCGCCAGAAAAGCAACTATACCCTTGTATTAAAAGCTCTTTATATTTATTTTCGGTAAGCGTTAACGGCTCATTTAATACAAAGCTGTTGCCTACCTTAAAGTTCAGGCTGCTTGCATCTAAACTGGTGTAACCTTGGCGGATACTGCTTATATCACCCAATTCTTTAATTATGGGTGACTGTCCTTTGTTGTTTATAGCAATATCTATCTGGTAATCACCAAGTTCACTCTTTACTGTTACATCGTCTATTAGTAAGTCTACCCAATTGTCTTTAGCATTAAATGGAATAGCGTGGTACTGGGCCATTTTAGCGCTTTTCCATTTCTGTGAAGTTATTGAATCAATAGCCTTTTTATATAAAACACGGTTAACTTTACGTGCTATTTGGCGATTTGGGTCGTTTGGGTAAGCGCCTGATTCAATTAATATAGTTCGGATACCTTTTTCGGAAAAAGTATCTCCAAAACTGCGATACGAGTAACTGTCGTTGTACTTGCCTAAGTGCCCTGGGATCATTGATTCAACCGTTTTGGCTAAGTGGGCAATAAACTGCATAGCCTCACCACGACTTTTATTTACTTCTCTTGCTTCATTATAGGCGGGTGCTAGCACTGAAATAGTGGCTTGTTTTCCCATTTTACCTGCACCGTAATATGCATTCTGATCATGTAAATTAAAACCAAAGTCAGGTTTGAATTCATCTGCTGCAGCCATGAGTATTTGCCCTTCTTTTGTGCGAAGGGCTTTAGCATCACGATTTAAATCAATACCTTGTGCATTATGACGGGTCTGAGCTGCGGCGCCGTCTGGGTTCACCATAGGGATAATGAGAAGAGTTATTTTCTTTTGCCAGCTTTCTAGCCATTGTGCGTTTTCATATGTGGTTATAAAGCTTAAAAAATCCATTAATGCGGCAGTAGCCGTGTTTTCATCGCCGTGCATTTGGCTCCACATCATCACTTTGATTGGGCCGGTACCAATTTTGATAGAATTAAGTGCCTGTCCTTGGAATGAGGTGCCGATTTGTTTTAATGTGACGCTGGGGTGTTTTGCTGCGCTTTTTAAGTGGGGTTCTATATCGGCGTAGTAAATCGCAGGTTTATCTAAGCCAGCTACAGCGGTGTCTTCAATCGTATTTGCAAGTGTACTGGTACTTAGTGCTAAAAAGGCTGTGGCGAGTGCATATTGGCGCATAACTATCTCTTTTATTCTTTATTTTAGTATTG
>NZ_JAKEVM010000100.1 GCF_022398475.1 Pseudoalteromonas shioyasakiensis
AAAATTAGAATTTGTACGACCGAGTGGATTCGAACCACCGATTTTGGCGTGGGTCATAGAGAGCGGTAATGCTCTAACCAACTGAGCTTTTAAATTTATAATTCGGGAAATTTAGAATTGGTACGACCGAGAGGATTCGAACCACTGACCTTTGGCGCGGGTCATAGAGAGCGGTAGTGCTCTAACCAACTGAGCTTTTAAATTTATAATTCGGAAAAATTAGAATTGGTACGACCGAGTGGATTCGAACCACCGATTTTGGCGTGGGTCATAGATAGCGGTAGTGCGCTAATCAACTGAGCTACAACTGTATGATTTTGGTTTTATGATAGAAAAATTATAAAGAATTGAATAAATTGGTACGACCGAGTGGATTCGAACCACCGACTTTTGGGCCGGGTCATAGAGAGCGGTAGTGTTCTAAMCAACTGAAATAGAACTGTATAATGTTGATTTTAGGATAATAAAATTCTGAGGAGTTTGAATAAATTGGTACGACCGAGTGGATTCGAACCACTGATTTTGGCGTGGGTCATAGAGAGCGGTAGTGCGCTAACCAACTGAGTTTCAACTGTACGATATTGATTCTAGGAAAATAAAATTATGAGGAATTTGAATAAATTGGTACGACCGAGTGGATTCGAACCACCGACCCCTACCATGTCAAGGTAGTGCTCTAACCAACTGAGCTACGGTCGTACTGAGATGTTAAAATCAAGATTGGTACAACCGAGTGGATTCGAACCACCGACCTTTGGAGCGGGCCATTAAGAGTGGTAGTGCTCTTTCCTTTGGTTATACCTAAATCATGGTACAACCGAGTGGATTCGAACCACCGACCTTTGGAGCGGGCCGTTAAGAGTGGTAGTGCTCTTTCCTTTGGTTATACCTAAATCATGGTACAACCGAGTGGATTCGAACCACCGACCCCTACCATGTCAAGGTAGTGCTCTAACCAACTGAGCTACGGTTGTATTTTGATTTTAAATTGATGTTAGCGTGGCTAAACAACGGAGGCTAATATATAGCGACTGGTTGTGTGAATCAAGCAGCTTTAGCTATTTTTATGCTAAGTGCTGGTTTTTTATTCATAACGGACTAATTTCGCACCTTCTATAAAAACCTTGCCACCAAGTGACATGGCTTTTAGCTGAGCGCTTTAGATTTTGTAAAATTGCATCATTACTTTCGCTATCTACAAATTTGCCCATTTCTGTGTCACGCCATATTTGCTGGTAAAGAGGTTGTAGGGTTTCTAATCGACCCACTAAGAATGATTGATAGGGCTGTAATTGCTCTAAATAAAACTTTTTAAACACATTACTTAGCGTTTGTGCCTTTTGTTTATTCTTGTTCACAGGGCAGAGCTCATCTTTTGAGTACTGCTTGAGCAGCGCTGTTATTTGTTGATTGTAATGTGTTTGCACCCTTGCCGCCGAAATAAGAAGCTTGTTGTATTTAAAACGGTTTAATACTTCGAGTTGGTTGATGATTTGCTCAGGGTCTACAGCGTTTATTTTGCCGTTATTAATATGGTTGTTTAATTTAGCAATTTGCTCCATCGCGCTCACGGTTTCGCTAAAACCTGCGGTGTTTTCATCAATGTGAGTCGAACTTAGCTGCCAGATTTGCTTAAACTCGCTTTCGTTGAGCAGCATAGCTTTAAAGTAGTTAGGAAGGTTTGCTTGCTTTTGTACTGCGGTGAGTTTTATTTTTTCAAACAGATCATCCTGATCTTCAAAGCTTTCTAAGCACTCATTTGCGCTTTGAATAAACTTAATTTGATAACTAAGAATGTTAGCAGGCGTCGCTGTTTTGCCAAGCTGGTTATTGTGCTCAGCAATAAGGGTTGCAAGTTTACATTGACGTAACTGGGCAAGTTCAAGCATGCCAATGGTTGCTTTATCTTCAGTATTTTCAGAAAAGTGGTTAACAGTTAGTGTACTTGGTTTAGAGAGTTTAAAACTTTCAGTTTTAAGTACGTTTTCTAATCTATGTGCGTAGGTGTGATTTACATCACCGGAAGAGGGCGTGCAGGCAATAAGTGCCAGGCACGCTGTTGCGATGATAGAGTTTAAAAGGCTATTGGTTTTGCAAAAAAGGTGCATGTTTAAATCGCCTATGAACAGTGAACATCAACATAATTGCTGCGGCACTTAACCCCACAATAATACCTATCCAAAAGCCATGAGGGCCCAGTGCTGGAACAATTAAATCTGTACGAGCAAGTACGAAGCCAAGCGCAAAGCCGATCAACCAATAGGATACAAAGGTGATATAACCAATCGGTGCCGTGTATTTCAATCCACGTAAAATACCATTGGCGGAAACTTGCAGGGCATCTGGTAACTGGTAGATACAAGCAAGTACCATGATTGAAGAAGCAAGAGCTAATACTTCAGGGTTGTCAGAATACAATTGGCTTATAATATCTCGAGCAAAAAAGGTCACACTTGCCAGTAAAAAAGCAATAATTGCCGCGAGAATATAACTCGTTTTAACGGCATTTTTTAACTGCTGATAATGTTGTTGGCCAAACAAATTGCCTATTCGAATGCTAATGGCAATTGAGAGGCTCAACGGCATCATAAACAGTAATGTCGTCACACTGGCTGCAATTTGGTGACCGGCAACAGCAACCGCACCTAAGTGCGCTATAAATAAAGGAATACAAGCAAATAGCGTTACTTCAAAAAAGGTAGCTAATGAAATAGGGATACCCACTTTGGTGATAGTCCATAAAGTAGCGGGCTTTGGCGCTTCGAAATTGGCTAGCAATGCTTTGGCATCAATCTTTTTGTTAAAGTGACAATAAATAACCTGAGTTAACGCCATTGCTGTAAATACCAGCGCCGTGGCAATACCACAGCCCGCGCCACCGTACGCTTGAAAACCTAATTTACCGTGTATAAATACGTAGTTGGCCGGAATATTAACTGCTAAGCCAATTAAACTAATGTAAAAAGCAGGTTTGGTCATTCCCATACCTTCAGTGATATTTCGGTACACACTGAAAAGTAAAAAACCAAAAATACCCCATTTAACAAAATGAATGTATTGCTCAGCTAAGTGGGTAATAGACTGTGAAGTATCTAATTGACTAAGCACAGTATCAGCAAGGCTTGCCAGCCCTAAACCGATTATGGCAAGTACTAACGCCAGATACAGGCCCTGTTGAAAATAATGACTAATACCTTGTTTATCGTTTGAACCAGCAAACTGCGCTATGATCCCGGTTAACGCCAATAATATGCCTTGCAGTGCAAGCATCAACGGATTCCAAATACCCGTTGCAATAGAAAGTGCTGCCAAGTCTGTTGCACTCACTTGGCCTGCCATCACGGTATCAACAACCGTCATTAAAATAAGGGTTACCTGTGCCAAAAAAACAGGAATGGCTAACGAAATTAACCTTTTGGCTTCCCAACTACAAAAAGACATAAATTACACGACTAAATAAACAGACAGCCATTGTAATCTATTCATAGATCAATAAAAATCGCAGTTATCTATTTAATGAAGAAAAGAGAAAGCGATGTTCACTGGAATTGTGCAAACGCAAGCCGTTGTGGTTGATGCTACTAACCAAGGCGGTGTACTAAGGCTAGCTTTAAAAGTAGATCAGCAATTTGCTGAAAACCTGAATATCGGCGCAAGCATAGCCATTAATGGTTGTTGTTTAACCGTGGTGAAGTTTGCATCAGACACTAAAGGCTGCTGTGTTATAAATTTTGATGTGATTGATGAAACATTAAAGTTAACCAACCTAGGTATGCTGGCTGTCAATGATACAGTGAATTTTGAACGTTCAGTGACTTTTGGTACTGAACTGGGCGGACATATCGTGTCTGGTCACATTCATTGTATGGCCGAGATACTTTCAATTAACCACCATCAAGATAACTGTAAAATGCAATTAGCATTAGCAAAAGAGTGGCAAAAATATGTGCTTTATAAGGGGTTTGTGAGCGTTAACGGGGCAAGCCTCACTGTAGGTGAAGTTGATGAACAGGGCTTTTGGCTACACTTGATCCCAGAAACACTCTCTATTACCAATCTCGATAACTACCGCGAGGGTGATAAGTTAAATATCGAAGTCGATCAGCAAACTTATACCATTATCAACACGGTCGAAAATTATCTTTCGCAACAAGCAAAATAAATACATAAAACGAGCAAATTAAAAAATTTGCTCGTCGTCACTATCGACATGTAATTCGAGTTTGTTGTGTGCGTAATCTATATGCATATTTAAATGAATGGGATTGCAACATGCTGCGCAATCTTCATAGTAATCTTGGTCACCGTCGCTTGCATCAAGTGCAACATGAATATGGTGGCCACAGTGAGGGCATGAAATCCGTTGTGTGTATTGGTCTTTCATCAGCTTTTACCTTAATCAGGCATGCCTGAGTTCGTTAAATTGCAATCTTTATTAAACCCTAACTCATCAAAAATGAATCTAGATTTAATTAGATTGATATAACTCTCTAACCGAATAGATGTAAGCGTAGTGCTACCAATTCGGTTAGCATCTTTATTAATACGCTTTATAAGATAAATATAGCTGTGTTTAGCGGTTTGTGACATTCCTTTTACAGTGATTTCGTGCTTATTTCAGTAGCTGATCAATTTGTTGTTTTGCTTCAGTAAGATAGTGCCCAGCAAATATATTGGCATTATTGAGCATAGGGTATAGTTGATAGATGGCTCTACGTTGCTCGTAACCTACCTGCAATGGGTAGATATCGTTATAGGCATCATAAAAACTATCAGGCAGTGGCGCATATAGCTCACTCATGGCAATATCGCATTCCCGATCACCATAATAACAAGCAGGGTCAAATACACTGGGTACATTATTATAAAAGCCCATATTTCGACGCCAAAAATCACCGTGCAATAACGAAGGCTCTACAACATGGCTATGCAGTGCGTCTTTAATAAAAGCGATGAAGGTGTCTTGGTTGACAAGTTCAATGCCTTTTTCTTGTAATAACTGCAATTGCCAACCAATGCGTTCTTCAGCAAAAAATACATCCCATTTTTTGTGCCAACGATTTGGTTGTAGAGTAGGGCCAAGAAAATTATCGTTATCTAAGCCGAACATGGCTTGGGTATGCTTTTGGTGTAAATGGGCAAGGTGTTCCCCCATTTCATGCCAATTGGTATGGGGCTGTTTATCAAGCTCTAACCATTCAAGCACGATAAATGAAAACTCAATATTGCAACCTGTGGTGATGCAGTCTGGGATCATAAATAGGCTTTCTTGGGTTAATAGCTCAAGATTAAAGGCTTCGCACTCTAGGCGCTCTAGATCACTCAAGTGAGCAACTTTCACAAAGAAGTGGTGTAGATCATCACCAATTTGAAAGTATTTGTCGTTATTGGGTGATTGTAATTGGCGCTTAAAGGTATGCTTAAAATCAAAGTGCATCGCTTGGCTAATCTGTTCATTCACCGAATTCCACATAATTTTGTTCACCTTTTAACCATATAATTAAACTATGGCAAAAAGACGATGAATTAACAAACCCATAGCGTTAATATTGTTAAAGTTTATCGAAGTATTTATGAGGGGTCAGATGAATAAAAGTCTCATTACTAATTTAGTGGCGCTTGCCTTAGTATTAGTCGGATTTTTATTTGAACAAGCAATTGTGCTTTCTGTTGGTTTATTTGCGTTATCGGGCGCAGTAACTAACTGGCTTGCTATTCACATGCTATTCGAAAAAGTACCATTTTTATACGGCTCTGGGGTTATCACTTTAAAGTTTGCCTCTTTTAAGGTGGCTATTCGTAACTTGGTAATGACCGAGTTCTTCGCCGAAGAGAAAATCGATCAGGTAATGGCGTTAGCTAAGCCAAATATTGATTTAGAGCCAGTGATCAGTGAAGTTAATTTAAGTCCGGCTTATGACTCATTAATTGAGGTTATCGAAAACTCACAATTTGGTGGCATGCTATCAATGTTTGGTGGCCGTGATGCGCTTGAGCCGATGCGTGAACCTTTCATTGAAAAAATGAAAGCAGCGGTGATTGATATTTCAAAGAGCGAAGAATTTAAAACCATTCTAGATGAAAAGCTATTTGCCAACTCTCATCTTGGTGGCTCATTGCACAGTACTGTTGAGCGTTTAGTTGATGAGCGTTTGAATGAGCTTACGCCAACCATGGTAAAAGATATTATTCAAACCATGATCAAAGAACATTTAGGTTGGTTAGTGATTTGGGGCGGAGTATTTGGCGGCCTATTTGGCCTGATCGCTGCGCTAGTTTAACGAAGAAGGAATTTGTAGCAGGCCTTTAAAGACCTGCTACAGTGAATTCATCATTATTTAGAACCAGCAATAACAATCACTGTGTCATCAGATACTTTAGCAATATCTTGAATACTTGTTTTTGTTGCTGTTTCAAAATTTAAGTATTTCGCAGAGTTATGAAAACCATAAGTGCTTGCAAACTTATCAGTCGTCATATCATTGCAAAGTAGTTTTTCTGTCATTACTCGTTTGCTTAAGCGTAGATCGCGCATTGTGCTTGATACGTTTAATGGTTTGTTAGAAGCAATGGCCATGCAAGCTTGCGTGCCAACAGAGTTATCTGCTGCGACAAATTGTGCTGCACTTGCATCAGTTGCTGCTAATGAAGAACCTAAAATTAATGCTGTACCTAGTGCTGTAGTTAACGTATTCATCTTTCTCTCCAGTTGTTGTCCGTATTACGTTTAGTATGTGCGACCTCGCTTTTATGGATACTTCACACTTCCTGTTTGCTGGGCACATTTAAAGTATTACGCTAAACAAGAACAATTGCTGTTAATGAAAATCGACAAGATGTAAGTAAGTATGTAGATGTGAACAAGTAAAACTAACCGCTTGATTAGTGCTATTTTAAAGTGTGAATTTTGACACAAATAGGCTGAAATTTTTTTTCATTTATTTTTTAAAACGTGTTTTGGCTCGTATTAAAGGCTTAATTTTTACGTAGCTGTTACATTTAAGTATTAACTCTAGCTTTTCTTAAAAAGGCTAATCAGAGTATAAGGAGCATGAGTGACCACAAAATTAGCAGGCTATTATCAACAAGCCTATGCATCTGAATCAAAACACTTTAATCAATGTTTTTATTGTGGTTGTGAAGCAACTGAGCGAGATTTTTGTCCGCCACTGCATATGCTGCAAAGCATTATAGATTTAGGCGAAGAGGCTGAATTTATATCAATTCCAGCATGTTATGAGTGCTTTGCATTACTGCATAACGAACGAGTGCTGACTATTGATGGGCGAGTTACAAAGCTTAAAAAGAAACTTTCAACAAAGTATGCAAAAGCGCTGAGAATTTATCACATGTGGCATGAGAGTGAACTTCACGATATGAGTGATGAGTTTGTGCACAGTATTAAAGCAGGCATGAAGTTAGGTGCAGAGGCAGCAGAGCGACTTGCATTTCAAGGTTATAGCTATGCAACTGAAGATGCCAGTGTCACTATTCGTGAGAAGCGTGCTGAATTTGATGTGCAAGGCAAAGTCTTTTATGACTTTAAAGACGCGCTTAATTACTGCATTAATGATTTACAAGTCGACAGAACAGAATTCTATAAGCTGGTGGTAGAAGATTATAACGGCGATTTTAACCGTGCATTGAGTCAATACCGCCATCGACACGAAAAAGTAACCGCAGCTAACGATGCTGATTCACTGATTAAAAGTTTTGCCAAGCAGCATAAGCAAAACTCTGATTTTGTAACTCGCACTGTGAAACATTTTATCAACAAAGATCCGAGCTTGACGACCGAAGGTGCGTTAGAGCAGCTATATAACAACTACATAAAGAAATAGTGCTCTGTGAGGCTGGTTGTTCGTCTTGAATATTGGTGACTGGCCTCGTTTACTCGCATTAGAATTAACAATTAGTTAAAGTAATTAAATAATAAAAAAGAGGAACGTAAGAATGCAAAAATTTGCACCATCCTTGTTGGTTATGGCGCTTGGTGTCGCGTTAGCGGGTTGCCAAGACAATGGCCCACAAGATCCAAAAGTCTCGATTAACAAAAACCCATACCCAAGCACTTATCAGCCACTTGCATCACAAAGTACGTTAATCACTAATGCCACTGTTTTAACCGGCACAGGTGAACGTTTAGATGACGCAGATGTATTCTTTGTTGATGGCAAAGTACAACAAGTAGGTAAAGACCTTTCTGTACAAGCTGATAAAACAATTGATGCAGAAGGTAAATGGGTAACGCCGGGTATTATTGACGTGCATTCACATTTAGGTGCATACCCAACTCCATCAGTGGCATCTCACCAAGATGGTAATGAAATGACCAGCCCTGTGACTGCAGAAGTATGGGTTGAGCATTCAGTATGGCCACAAGATCCTGGCTTTAACCGTGCTCGTGAAGGCGGTATTACGTCATTACAAATTCTACCAGGTTCAGCAAACTTAATTGGTGGCCGCGGTGTAACACTTAAAAACATTCCTTCGCACACGATGCAGGGTATGAAATTTCCTGAAGCACCGTATGGTTTAAAAATGGCATGTGGTGAAAACCCGAAACGTGTTTATGGCCGTAAAGGTGTTTTACCATCAACGCGTATGGGTAACATGGCGGGCTATCGCACAGCGTGGATTGAAGCGACTGAGTACAAACGCGAGTGGGATAAATACGAAAGTGATTATGCCGCGGGTAAAAACCCTGCAGTACCTCATCGCGACATTAAGCTAGATACACTAGCTGGTGTGTTAGAAGGTGACATTTTAATCCATAACCACTGTTATAAAGCAGAAGAAATGGCCATGATGATCGACCTTGGTAAAGAGTTCGGCTATCACTCAGGTACTTTCCATCACGGTGTTGAAGCATACAAAATTGCTGATTTACTTGCTGAGAACGGTAACTGTGCGGCACTTTGGCCAGATTGGTGGGGCTTTAAAATGGAAGCCTACGACATGGTTCAAGAGAACGTAGCAATTGTAGATGCTGTTAAAAATTCATGTGCCGTTGTTCACTCTGATTCAGATACAACTATCCAACGCTTAAACCAAGAAGCCGGTAAAGTTATGTATCGCGCGAATGATGTGGGCTATGACATCTCTGAGCAACACGCAATCAAGTGGATCACTTCAAACGCGGCTAAATCGCTAGGTATTGATGATAAAACAGGTTCACTTGAAGCAGGTAAGCAAGCTGATGTGGTTATTTGGAACCAAAACCCATTCAGTGTTTATGCGAAAGCTGAACAAGTATTTATCGATGGTGCCAAAGTTTATGATCGTAACGATGATAAATACCAAGCACAAAGTGATTTCATGCTAGGTCAAAAATAGGAGTAACATTGATGACAAAATTAACTAAATCATTAAAGCTGTCACTTGTTGCTGCTGGCTTATTTTCTGCGACAGCAAGTGCTGCATCGGTAGCGATTGTAAATGCAACACTATACACTTCAACAGAGCAAGGCGTACTTGAAGGCGCAAGCGTTGTTATTGAAGATGGCAAAATTGTTGCTATTAACCCTGCGTCTATCAACGTGGATACAACCATTGATGCAAAAGGCCAAATCGTGACTGCTGGCTTTATTGGTACTATGAACCAATTAGGCTTAGTCGAAGTGGGTGCTGTTGCAGGGTCGCGCGATGGTGGTGACGACAAAGCGGGCATTGATTTTGATCCAAGCCTTGCATTCAACCCACGCAGTAGCTTAATTCCTTATGCACGCAAAGGCGGCATTACACAAGACGTAATTGTACCAAACGGCGGTGACAGTATCTTTGCGGGTCTTGCATCTGTAGTTGATCTATCAGGTAGCTTTGAAAGCGTAAATAAAAAGCAAGTTGCACTTGTTGTTCATTTAGGTGAAAAGAGTAAAGGCTCACGTGCTATGTCGATGAAAACACTTATCGACAAGCTTGAAGGCGAAAAGTCAGCTAAAAAAGATGACAAAAAAGAGCAATCAACAGAGCAAAAAGTGCTAGCAGCTGTGCTTGCGGGTGATATGCCACTGATTGCGAGTGTTCAACGCGCATCTGACATCTATGAACTTGTTAAGTTAAAAGAAACCTATGGCATCAATTTAGTGATTCATGGCGGTGATGATGCTGTTGTGGTTGCGGATGCTCTAGCTAAAGCGGATGTTCCTGTGATCATCAGCTCTATGGCTAACTTACCGGGTAGCTTTGACTCATTACATGCAAACCTTGCTAACGCAGGTAAGCTTGAAAAAGCTGGTGTAAAAGTCATTATTGGTGTTGCTGGTGACTCAAGCCACAATGTATACAAATTACGTTTTGATGCGGGTAATGCTGTGTCATACGGTATGAGCCAACAAGGTGCACTTAACGCAGTAACCAGCAATATTGCTGATATTTTTGGTTTAAACTCAGGCGCAATTGCCAAAGGTAAACGTGCAAACCTAGTTATGTGGTCTGCAGATCCATTTGAGCTTAACTCACACGTAAGCAAAATGTGGATCAACGGTGAAGAGGTTTCAACCGAAGCGCGTCAAGATAAACTACGCGATCGTTATACAACTGATTCAGCGATGCCACGCGCTTATACAAAATAAGCGTTAATGCATACGAAAAGGCCGCAAATTTGCGGCCTTTTTTAATACATATTTTCAAAGTAAAAACTAAAAAATTAGATTGCTTAGTTTATAAAGGCTAAGGCCAAATATAAGCAGTATTACTGGCACAATCACAAGGTTAAGTAAAAGCGAATTCGTGTAGCCTTTCATCACCGATTTTTGATTTACCAACCAAACAAGGTAACAGGTTACAATTGGCAGTAATAAACCATTGGCAGCTTGCGCAAAGATGATAACCGCAACCGGATCAAGCCCAAGCGATGCGACCAGTGCACCGAAAACAAGGATAGTGATAGCAACCAGTTTAAAACGTGTATCACTCATTTGTGTTGACCAACCAAGCATGCCGCAAACAGCGTAAGCACCCGCAAGAGGTGCAGTTATTGCGCTAGTAAGCCCGGCAGCACATAAACCGATAGCAAAGAAATAATGAGCCATACCACCTAGAAGTGGCTCAAGCTGCACAGCCATATTGGCCGCTGAAATTTTACCTGCATCAGTACCGTAAAATGCCACAGAGGCTGTTGATAAGATAGCTAACGTGATTATGCCACCTAAAGTTATCGAAATACCGGTATCAAGGTTTGTTTCTTTGATTACTTTGTCGATATTTTTTGAACTATCGTGTTTTTCTGCAAGTACCCCAGAGTGTAAAAACAGGTTGTAGGGCACAATTGTTGTGCCTATCAAGGCAAGTACCGTGGTAATTGAATTATCAGGTAAGCTAGGTATAAATCCTTTTAGCACTTCACCAAGTGGCGGAGCCGCCATCACCAGCGTTGAAATAAATACTAAACTCATCAACACCACTAGAACAATTAACGCACCCTCAATGACTTTATGTTTGCCAGTGTACAAAAGAACTGCACCTAAAACTGCAATAAGGGGAGTCCAGAGTAATGGGTTTACAGAAGGTAGTATTTCTTGCAATCCTAAACTGGCACCAGTCAGATTACCAGCTTCATAAGCTGCACTGCCAATGCCAATCGCACTTATTACTAATATTACAGCCAGGGCTTTAAAAATCGGTGTTTGAATGGTGCTTCTAAGTGCTGAGGCTAAATCTAACCCTGTAGCCACACCAAGACGAGCTGCCATAGATTGCAGCAAAATAGTCGCTATGACAGAGAACAATAAAGTCCAAATAAGAGCAAAGCCAAAATTAGCACCAGCAACACTTGCTGTGGTGATAGTACCTGGGCCAATAAAAGCAGCGGTAACAAGAAGTCCGGGTCCTAAACGCATAAAAAACCTTTATTATTAGAGTTTTAGTGTTTTTGTGGGGAATATTGTTCATACCACAAAATGATCAATAGGTAAGGGTAAAGGCTCTTAAGGCTGTGGTAAAGAAGAATTAGTACCAAGGTTAACCTGAATTGAAATTTAAGAAAAATTAATAATGCTAATTGCAAGTAAATCTTATTTAAGTTACTTTGTTGTGTATGCAACTATATATGGTGAACGCTTTTGGAAAACAATAAACACCAAGTAGAAGTGCCTTTAACGGTCTCTATGGGACATTTAACAGGTTTAGCAAGTCGTTTATTTAATCGGCTTTTAACTTCTCGGTTTAAGCAGGCAGGTATAAATATCACTGCGGAACAATGGGGAGTGATCTTAACTTTAAAGCAATATGGCTCCATATCACAGAGCCAAATCTGTGACATTTTGTATCTTGAAAAATCAAGCGTAAGCCGCTCAGTAGAAGTATTAGAGAAAAATGGCTGGGTTATGCGAGTTAAGTCGGAAACAGATAGCCGTACTAAATTGGTTAACCTGACAGAGCAGTCACTTGATGTTGTAAGCGAATGCACAAAAATTGCTCAGGGTGTATTAGATAATTCTCAAAATCATATTGATCTTAAAGGTTTAAATGAATCGCAAGAGCTATTAGTTAAGGTTGTCTCAAATCTTCGATCTTTGCTCAAATCTTAAATTATATTTTTTATTAATAAGGAATTAGTATGTCTAAAAGAAATGCATTAATTACAGGTGGTGCGCGTGGTATTGGTGCAGCTTGCGCAAAGGCATTGGCTGCTGAGGGTTACCGAGTATTTATTAATTATGTAAATAGTTCAGAAGTTGCAAACAAGCTTGCTGATGAAATTATCGAAAATGGTGGTGAGGCTTTTGCTGTTAAAGCAGACGTCCGAGATCCGCTTCAAGTTGAAGAAATGATCAACAATATTAGCCAGCATGGCGGAGTTGATGCACTTATCTCAAATGCGAATATGAGTTTTACTTCGAAGCCATTTCTTGATCAAACTTGGCAAGAATTTTCTCAAAAATTAAATGATGAAATGTTTGCGGCTTACAACACAGCTCAACTTGCAGCTAAAGTAATGAAAGAAAAGCAGTTTGGTCGATTAATATTTATTTCAAGTACTTTATCAGAAATGCCAGCACCCGCTTTTATTGCTCACGGTACTGCAAAAGGCGCGCTTGATAGTTTCAATAAATATTTGGCTCAAGAGCTTGGTCCTTATGGGATCACTTCAAATATCGTTGCGCCTGGCCTTGTAGAAACAGATGCAACAAAAGAAGCACCAGAAGAGTTTAAAGAAATGATTAGGCAACACACACCGACGCAAAAAATTGCTCAACCGGAAGATGTTGCGAACACAGTGCGCTATTTAGCAAGCGAGAAAAGTGGACATATCACAGGCACTTACAACCCTGTTTGTGGTGGGGCTTATATTCAATAATTTGAATAAACGTACAGCAAAACTAACGGTGCTTTTTAAAGCACCGTTTTAGTTTAGCGACCTGTAAAAATAAATTTAGTTTTCTTAAGTTTCAAATAATACTCACATCTATTTTTACTTCATAAATTGCTCAGCAACGCTGTAAAATTTATACACTTTGCGAACAATTGGTACTGCAAAAGCTAAATCATATAAATAACCAATTATAAATCAGTGCTTTAAATTGGTTGGTTTTTTGCAAGGAATAGGCATTCATGTTGTTATAGAAAAGGAAATGAAGATGCCTGAACTTACTTTTTCAGCTTATGCGGCTGTGTATGTTTTTCTGATTATGCTTACTATTCAGTGGATAGTTGCAGCTGTCACAAAAGCCAAACAACCCAATGCGGTGCCTGGTAAACTCGATAATTCATTAAGTCATGACAGCTTTGTGTTTCGTTCACATCGCACATTTATGAATACCTTAGAAAATAGCCCGTTATTTTTAGGTACCGTATTTCTGGGGTTCTTTTTAAACTTGAACAGCAGCGCATTTGCACTGTGTATTTGGATGTATGTGATAGCCAGAATCATTCATATGCTGCTGTATTATGGTGTGGCTACTGAGAAGAATCCAAGCCCACGCAGCTATTTCTTTTTAATCGCTGCTTTGGCAAATATTGTGATGCTCGTTCTGATTGGTTTACGTTTGATTTAAACAGCATTGCTAACATATAAAAAAGGCATTGAAAGAATACTCATTCAATGCCTTTTTTAATAGTGAAAACCTAGCTACTCAACGCCGATAAAGCCACCGGTCTGATGTGACCACAGGGCAGCATAGATGCCACCTTGTGCGATTAATTGCTCATGAGAGCCTTGTTCTACCACGCCACCTTCATCAAGCACAATGAGCCTATCCATTTGCGCAATAGTTGATAAACGGTGTGCAATGGCAATTACAGTTTTGCCAGTCATTAAATCGTCTAGGCTAGTTTGAATCGCGGCTTCAACTTCAGAATCAAGAGCACTGGTTGCCTCATCCAATATAAGAATTGGCGCATCTTTTAGAAGGACTCGTGCAATAGCAATACGTTGACGTTGACCACCAGAAAGCTTCACACCGCGTTCACCAACTTGTGCGGCAAAGCCTTTATTGCCTTTGCTGTCTTCAAGGTCTTCGATGAACTCAATTGCTTCTGCTTGCTTTGCGGCCGCAAGCATTTCATCTTCAGTTGCATCGGGCCTACCATAAAGAATGTTATCTTTTACTGAGCGGTGTAACAGTGAGGTATCTTGCGTCACCATCGCAATGTGCTTACGTAAGCTTTCTTGGCTTACCTCAGCGATGTTTTGACCATCAATACGAATTGTGCCCGAGTCAACATCATAAAAACGCAGTAATAAATTCACTAAGGTAGATTTACCCGCGCCAGAGCGACCCACTAAACCTATTTTTTCACCCGGTTTAATGTCTAAATTTAAGCCATTGATAACAGGGCCGCGGTGGGTCTCGTTGGCAGCTTTACCATAGTTAAATTGCACATTCTCAAAGCTTATCGACCCTTCATTAACAGTAAGAGTGCTTGCGTTTTCTTTATCATCAACTTCAATCGGCGTTGATAGGGTTTTCATACCATCAGCAACAGTACCAATGTTTTCAAATAGGCTACTGATCTCCCACATGATCCACTGTGCCATACCGTTTAATCTCAGCGATAAACTCACCGCAATGGCGATAGCACCAACAGTGATGGCGCTAATTGACCATAGATATAAAGAGAGGGCAGCAATACTAAATACCAATAAGTAATTTAGCGTGTTGATAGAGAAGTTTAGGCTAGTAACTAAGCGCATTTGCTTATATACCGGTTGTAAAAACACATCCATGCTGTCTTTTGCATATTGTTCTTCTCGCTGTGTGTAGGAGAACAATTTGATAGTAGAAATGTTAGTGTAGCTATCAACTACACGTCCGGTCATTTCTGAGCGTGCATCAGCTTGCGAGCTGGCTACTTTTTTTAGCTTAGGAACAAAATACATTTGAATTACTGCGTATAAAACTAGCCAAATCAATAATGGCAACATCAAACGCCAGTCAGATTCTGCGACCAAAAACACCATGGCGCCAAAGTAGACAACGATATACATTAATACATCGAGCAATTTCATCACTGATTCACGAACAGCTAATGAGGTTTGCATGACTTTTGTCGCAATACGGCCGGCAAATTCGTTTTGATAAAAACTAACACTCTGACGAAGCAAATAACGGTGTGCTAACCAACGGATAGACATAGGATAGTTGCCAAGCAGCGCTTGATGTAACACCGCTGAGTGAAAGAACACGACAATAGGTAACACCACCAGCAACATAACCGCCATTTTTGTAAGCTCAGCCTGCTGTTCAACAAACAAGGTATCTGGGGTGTATTGACCAAGCCAATCGACCAGTTGCCCCATGTAACTAAATAGCGATACTTCTAAAATTGCGAGTGCAGCGGCGCTTAACGACATCAGCAGCAATGAAAGCTCCATGCCACGGGTATAATGACGGCAAAAAGCAAATAAGCTATTAGGTGGCTGAGAGGGTTGCTCTTTAGGAAACGGATTAGTCATCCGCTCAAATAAACGATACATAGACGACGCTTTTTAAAAATCAAAGTGGCCTTACTATATCATTTGAGTGGTTTTTTAGCAGTTCATTTAATTTAAAAACTAAGATTAAAATCTATCAACTATTCAGTTATTTACATCTAGTGTGAGAAATGAAAATATAATAAGAAAAAGGAATTAATGATGAAAAAGTTGCTTTGTAC
>NZ_JAKEVM010000101.1 GCF_022398475.1 Pseudoalteromonas shioyasakiensis
TTGTTATATTCTCATTGCCCATTGATAACTCTTTTATATAGCTATGAGGATGATAATTTAACACTTAATTGGTTTAAAGAGGGTCTAGATATGTGGAATGAGTATTTAGACGAGATTGAAGCTGATTTTCCTGAAAGTTATGATAAGCCATGTGACTGGGGACTGGAGTAAAGAAAGAAGCGCTTTATTCAAAGCGCTTCTATTAATTTATTTTCTAACGCAATCTTTATTAAGTTTATAATCTCATCAGTGCTGATTCCAAGAATGTTAGCCAGGTCTATAACATCATTTTTTCCATCACAGTAAGCTAAAACATTAAGAAGATTCCTCGCAACATTTGATGAACCTTTTTTGCTAAGAGTTGGGTATAAGTTATATTTGCTTAATTTAGGTTCACATAACTTAGTTGTAATGTACTTGTGGTTTTTTTCAAATAATTGAACACACTTCTTGGCAAAGTCTAGCCCACCTTTTAAACCAGAGGGGGTCATAAAAGTTAAGTCATCTAATGAAGTATGGTACTCAGGATAAACTCCATACTTTGTCCTCATTATAGAAGTAATTGGTAAATCGATATTGGGTGCACAATACTGGCGTTCATCACTTCCTCTTTTTAAAAAAGAGTATATCTTTGCGTCATTTTTATAGTTTTCACTTAATACCTTTTGAACGACTTTGTCACTCAAGTTATCACCATAACGTGATTGTACAGTTGAATAGTCACCGTCATCCCCTATGCATGTTAAAACTAAGCCTGCAGCAATATTACTTTTTAAATGTTCTAAATTACGG
Organism: Pseudoalteromonas shioyasakiensis; assembly: GCF_022398475.1. Classification (GTDB taxonomy): domain Bacteria; phylum Pseudomonadota; class Gammaproteobacteria; order Enterobacterales; family Alteromonadaceae; genus Pseudoalteromonas. Next base: position 793 of record NZ_JAKEVM010000101.1, read on the forward strand.
CTTAAATAGGTGATTGTGCCAATAGTCTCCGTTGTGAAAACAAAGCGATAACTATAAAAGTTATTCTCATTTTTTGCTAACCAGTTGATCAAAGCCAAAGAGACAAGGGGGCCTGAAAGCTCATTATTTGCGAGTGAGGGGTGACAAACATAACTAGATATTAAAATTTCCTTTTCACTTTTACCCGGGATAAGAAGTTCTGCATAGGTTAAAGAACCATCAAAATGATGACTGTTAATGAATACGTGGTAATCATCTTCAGTTAGAGACTTTCTTTGTTTGTCTGTTATGCAAAAACCCCATCGAGGCTCATAATAAGATGTAACGTAAGGAATTGCTTCAGGCTGTTCAGGCAATGAATGCAAATGTTCTTGTAGCTCATTAAGCGGGATTATTTTGTCGACTTGGGTTGAGTAGCCAAGTACATGTAAATTTGAGTCTTTAAAATCTACTACAGTATTCCCTTTAGAATCTTTTATCCACGCTTCTTCAATACTCCACTCTTTAGGAACAGTCCAATCAAATACTTGGGTACCAGAACGTACTTCATGCTTAACTAATGAGTACCCTTCAATATAATCATCAATAATATCTAAAGTCTTTCTAACACCATTACCGGTAATACTTCTGCAAATAGGAAATAACTCCTTTGCGATTTGATGTAGTGCTTTTCCGTCTAATTCTTTAAAGTTTGACATAGTAGACTCCAATCTAAAGGGGTTCCTGCATTAATATTTTGTTTTGCTGTGCACTTTAATACTTTGTTTTTATTTTTTGGGGCTAGACCATGGCCAGGACGAATACTTCTTATCATGTCACTAGTGATAAGTCGTCCTTTTGGGATATCTTTAACAGCATATAGTGACCGGAAGTTTTTGCGTGGTGACGAGTTACTGTAGTCAACCTTACCAATAGTAGCGAAACCGTTTCGTAATTTATCGGTGAATTCTTTCATTAGGGAAATAGGTAAAGAAAACTCAGAGTCAATTGCTCCGTCTTTTTGACTCACGGTAATATGCTTTTCGATCATCGAAGCGCCGTTGGCAATAGCAATAAGAGAACATATTTCATCCGTACTATGGTCAGAAAGCCCAATAGGGATATCAAAGCTTTGTTGCATATCAGTGATTGTTGCTAAGTTAAATTTGTCATAAGGGGCAGGGTAGTTACTTATACAATGCATTAAACCGATATTTCTATTCCTTACTTTTTTACATGTGTCTAATACCTCTTCTATCCCAACTTTATCTATGATACCGGTTGAAATAATCACAGGTTTTTGCGTTTTAGCAGCCGCCTCAATTAAATCTAGGTCCATTGCTTCAAAAGAAGCAATTTTGTATGCAGGGCAGCCTAACTCTTCTAAAATACAAAGTCCCTCATGAGAAAATACGGAAGAAAATAGAGTGATACCTATCTCTTTCGCATAATCAAATAAAATGGGGAGCCACTCCTTAGGGGTTGCGCCTTGTTCATAAAGTTCAAACAAGCTACGGTCTTTCCACAAACCACTTTTTACAATGAAGTCACCTTCACTGATATCCAATGTCATATCATTAGCAGTAAAGTATTGAATTTTTACAGCATCAAAACCATTTCCTTTCGCTGCTAATATTAACTTCTTAGCACGATCAATCTCATTGTCATGATTACCTGATATCTCTGCAATTAAATAAGGTTTCGAGTGGTTTTGAATGTTGAAATTATCTATTACAATTGATTTATTAAACATAGTGTTAGTTTGCCTGGTCTTCTATGAATTTTCTGAGGTTAATAGTGTGTTTTATTGCAAAGTTACCCGAAACATCAGCTTTTTCGGGTATATCACATACAACAGTTGAACCAATTCTAACCTTTGCTTTATCTCCAATTTTAACCCAGTTTGATATCGTACAATTGGCGCCAATCCACACATCACTTCCTATCGTTGATCTACCAGCAATATTTGAGTTACCACTAATTTCTGTGGATTGTCCGATAACAACATCATGAGCAATGTTTACGCCAATTCCTATGTGGCAATAATCACCGATAAGTGTTTTTCCCGAGTAAAACAATCCTTTTGAAATGTTTGAATTTGCATGTATGTAGCATCCTTTACCAATAATGACTGAACCATAATGAGTAATATGCTTTTTTATGCCATTTATTGACTTCGCAAGCATTCCTTCGGTGCTAATAGTGCAGTTTTGGGCTATGTATGCATCATCATTTAACACCGTGTTTTTTCCAATATATGCTCCTGAACAAATGGTTGTATTATGACCAATGTGAACAGGAGGGCAAATAACAGCATTTTCACTAATTGAAGCTGTTGGGCTCACATAGTGGGTTATTAATTCTTTTGTTGAGAAGTAAGTATTATGAATGTAATGAAATAGATCATCGAATCTATTAGTTGTTATCACCGCTTTATCAGTCTGAATGATTACTTCAGGAGCAATTATGCAAACCACATTGCTATTGTTTATAGCTTGTTGGAAGTATTTTTTATTTGCTGCGAGTACGATGCATTCATCTCCTGTTCCCCAACAAAAATCTGTACATTTTGCTTGAATGTCACTATGAATATTCTGTGTTTTAATATCATCAAATACAGATAAAAGTTCGTTTAAAGGGATTTTGGTCATGTAAGCAATACCTCTGCTATTCTTTTTGCTGCTAACCCATCTATAAGTGGCTTTCGTGGTTTTTTAAGAGAAATGTTATTCAGAAGTTCCTTGAAGGGTTGCCCACTTATTTTGTTTGTTAGACAACCTAAACTATGTGCTAAGCCTGATTGTTGCCAAGAGTTAGCTATTTTTATTTGATTCTCAGCGAAGTAACCACAACTAAATGGTATACCAATATATGCCATTTCATAGCTTAAGGTGCCTGCAGAAACAATAGCATAATGACAGCGTTTTATTACTTCTGAATAATCACTTAAGTCGACATGAGTTGTAATGTTAGCGTTGTTTAGTTTCTCAACTAAAGGAATTGAGCTAGATAAGGATGACGCAACAAGGTGAATCTCACCTTTGTATACCCTATTAACTTGGTCGATTATGCTGGCGGCAACACCATTATCATTACCGCCGCCCATGCAAACAAATACACCCTCACCCTCTAAAGGTTTAGTAACCAAATTAGGGTTTATGATGGCAAATTTAGCGCCGCAAAGCAGCTTGGTTTCTCTATTTAGTACCGCCTTGTTGTACCAGTCTTTATTCGCACAAGGGTTTATATTTATTACAAATTTACCTAAATAACTTCCTTCACACTTAAAATCATATTGACCAAATACAATCCCATAGGAAGTTAGAGTTTCTTGGAAGATCACATCACATTGATAATGATCAATTAAAAGTTTGGGAATACTCTTTTCAATACATATTTGCGCAATTTCACCAGCATCTGAAAAGCTATTATTTATTTTTATGACCTCATCAAAGTGTAGATCTATAAATGAGTTATTGAAATTTTTTCCGACAATTGCAATGGTTTTTTGTTTTCTTTTTTTTAGTTCTTTAGCAATTTCATTGCATCGATTAAGGTGCCCATAACCAACACTTGAGTTAGCATCAAAGTTAAATCCAATAGCCATTAATTCTGTTTCATTGCTTTATAATACAATTCAGCTCTAACCCAATCATCTTGAGTATCTATATCATGAACTAAATAGTGAGGTAATATATGTATTAGTGCGTCAGATGAATCTATTACTTTTTTAATTTCCTTATCGTTGATTGTTTTGTACCAATAAAATTGTCCAGCATCATGGTAAGCTTTTTGTAAATCTTGCGATCTGTTGCTGACGTGTTGAGGAAATAAAAGCTCAAGTCCGTTTTCTGTCTGGGTAAACCCCCTATATGGGCTGTAATGAAATTCAGTAGCGCTGAAGCAAGCATTTTTCTTGTTTGACTGATTGAGCATATTGAATGAATTTATCAGCTGTTCTGGATTTATAAATGGAGTAGTTGGGTAAATACAGCAAATGTAATCAATGCTTTGTGTTTGCTCAAAAAAGTTTAAGGCATCTTGAACTACCTCTCTGGTAGGAGCGAAATCATCAGCGAGTGCAGGGTCACGCATGAAGGGAACCTCAGCACCAAATTGCTTTGCTATTTCAGCTATTTCAAAACAGTCAGTAGATACAACCACCTTGTCAAATAAACCACTGCTGATAGCTGTTGTTATTGCGTACCCGATAATAGGTTTACCGCAGAACAGCTTAATATTTTTTTTGGGTATTCTCTTACTCCCACCACGGGCAGGAATGATCGCTATTTTCATTTATTGTCCAGTCGTTATTCGTGTAAGCCACACTCACGCTTTAATCCAAAAAAACGTGTTTGTTCTATGCTCTCTACTTCATATATTGATTTAGTAGTGTGAGTATCACCGATTGAAACATATCCCTTATGCCAAAGAGGGTTGTAATCTAGAGAGTTATCTTTTATGTAGCTATCAATATCTTTAGAGGTCCAATCTAAAATAGGAGACACTTTGTATCGATTATTTGATAATTCAATGAACTTTTTTTGGTCACGTGTGGGTGACTGTTCCTTCCTTATCCCGGAGAACCATGTTGCTGCATGTAAATCATTTAATGCACGTTGCATGGGCTCGACTTTCCGGTTTTGATTGTAAAGTTCCAAGCCTTCTAAACCATTTTCCCAAACTTTTCCAAATTTTTTTTCGTACTTTTCTCTATCAAGTAATGGCCTAAATGTTTTCAAATTTAAGTTAAGTGTAGATGTTAGATGTTTTGAAAATTCAATTGTCTCATCAAATAGGTAACCTGTATCAATAAAAACAACTAAAATATCAGGCTTATGTAATGTCATTAAATGAAGCATAACAGCAGCTTGGGCACCGAAACTAGTACTTACGATATGTTGTTTAGGTAAGTTTGTTAGAGCCCAACCTATACGTTGGCTAGCTGTCCAGCTAACCATGCGTTTATTGATTAAGTCGATATCTATATTTGTATCCAACATCATAACTCCATCACTACAGAATTAAATTACCTCTAATTATATCGGCCGAAGTTTAGAAATATTTATTTGAGATGAATTGAGCACAAAGTATCAGAGCGCAATCCTAGTCTAAGTGTTTCTAGAGAGATAACATCTTCATATGCAATATTTCCCATATTTACATCACGGCCATATTGCTTAATCATGAAAACTTGGTGGGCTTTTTTGGGAGCTTCAAAGATTAATTTGTCGATTTCAACACCTGATTCCATTACTTCCTCTACTAATCCCATTCTTATTTCGCCATCACCTCGATATAAGCCAGCTGTTCCACTTTCTCTTCCTTCTAAAATTATACTTTTTGCCCCAGCATTAATTTCACTTTTTATTTGCTCTACCCATTTTGATGGAGACACAACCACCTTATCATCTTTACTGCCCACTTCAGAAAGCACAGTAAAGTCTTTTGCAAAGCGGCTAATTAGTTCGTTTTTTTCTTTTTGTGGGATTGAAATTGTACCGTCAGATATTTCAATTAAAGATAATTTATGTTGTTTAAGAAAATCGATGTATTCATCCACTTTATTAGTTAAGTAACAATATTCGAATAAGGTACCACCAAGGCAAGGTTCTATACCATGAGATTTTATTAAATCTAATTTTGCTTCTAAATTGGGAGTGACTAATGATGTTCCCCAGCCAAGCTTGATAACATCTATGAATTCACCGCAGGCTTCTAATTGCATTTTGAGCTGCTCTAAACCCAACCCCTTATCAAGCACATTAGTTTTACCTGTTTGGCGCGGTTTAGTTGGTCTTTGGTCGATGAGTTTCATATCTAATCCTTTTTTAAAATATATGATAACTTAAGCATTATCTATGCCTGAATTACTGTATCTGTTTGTTTTATTTTACTTCATAATAGATTAGGTTTTAGCAAAAATACTTATTTTTTAACTGATTTGATATCTAGGAGCTTAGTTGAGTAAATTAACATCACTTAATGCTGAAGTTTTAGTTATCGGTGCAGGCATTGCTGGTTGTTGCGCTGCGTTAGAGGCCGCTTATGCAGGTAAGAAAGTAATTTTAATATCAAAGATTCCGCCTCTACACTCTCACTCTGTCAGTGCCAGAGGAGGAGTAAATGTTGCCATAAATGAACCCGATGCTTTTGCTCATATAAATGACTGTCTTAATGCGGGTAGAGGAGTTGCTAGTAAAGATTGTATTGAGTATATGTGCGAGTCTGCTCCTGAAAATCTTCATTGGTTAGAAAAATTAGGTGTGCAGTTTAGTAAAGATGAGTCAGGGCACTACAAAAACAAAGCCTTCGGAGGTTCTAATATTCCCAGAGCTTGCTTTAGTAAAGATAGGACCGGGCTTGCGATTATGGTCGCTTTAATCAAGCAAATAAAAAAGAATGAACAGATCACCTTACTAGATCAGATGATGGCTGTAGAGTTAATCCAAGAAAGTCGTCAAGTTATTGGCGCTCAAGTTTTGCACTTGCGGAATACTCAGCTATTCAAGATTTTTGCTAATTCAGTGGTATTGTCAACTGGAGGAGGTTTGAATAGCTATAAATATAATACAAATGCTGTTTCTACAACTGGTGATGGTCTGTCCCTCGCATTCAATGCTGGTGCTGCTTTAAGGCATATGGAATTTGTTCAGTTCCACCCTTTGGGTTTACGAAATAGTGGTATACAAATACCTGAACCTGTACTTGGTGCTGGTGGTAAAATAGTCTCAATTTCAAATGACAATGTTATGTCACGTTACTATCCAGAGAAAAAGGAGTTGGCTGGTAGAGATAAAGTGTCTATAGCAATTGCAAAAGAGTTAAGTAATCACCCTGACTCTGAGCTCTATCTTGACTTAACAAATATTCCAGAGGAAAAAAAGTTTGCTTTGAAGGAAGCTTCTTTGATAGCGGCTACTTACCTTAATGCTGATGTAACTAAGGATAAAATTTCTATAATACCTTCAGCTCATTATTTAATGGGGGGGGTTAGTTGTAATATTAATGGTCAAGTTCTTAACTATATGGGCGATATAATAAATGGCTTATTTGTTGCGGGTGAAGCAGCTTGTAATGGTGTACATGGTGCAAACCGGATCGGTGGGAATTCATTGCTTGAAGTGGTTGTCTTTGGTCGTCTCGCTGGACAAAATGCTGCAAAGCTCCAAAAAAAGGTCAATTACCAAAGTGCCTCTTTCAAGGAGTTCACTTTTCCGTTTGGGGATAGCAAAGAAACGATGGGAGAAATTCTGAGTACTTTGAAAACGACAATGTCTCAAAACGTTGGAGTAATAAGAAATGAAAATGGGTTGAAAGAGCAGTTGAAAATATTAGCCGACTTGAATCAAAGGTATTTAGATATAAAAATCAGCGACCGCACTCATTTTTATAATCAGCAAATAAAACAATATATTGAACTTAAAAATATGCTTTTAATCTCAGAGGCTATATGTCGCGCGGCTCTTTGTAGGCCTGAATCAAGAGGAGCACATTATCGTGATGACTTCCCATCAGAAGGCAATTTTTTTGAAATGGCTACACTAACCTATAAACACGAGTCAGGTGGAATGGCATGTGAGTTAATTAGGATTTCATAATTAATGAACACAATAACATTAAACATTTATCGTTTTAACAAAGAAACAGTGAGTCCATCAATCTTACAACCTTTTACTCTTAGCTATAGCAATGAACAGACTCTTCTCGATTTGCTTATGAGAGTTCTGTATGAATTTGATAGCACTCTGGCTTTCGATAAAAACTGCCGAATAGGGTTGTGTGGTAGTTGTCGTTTAAAAGTTAATGGCAAAGTGATGTTAGCTTGCAGTGAAAATGTAGCAAAGTTAGTTTCCGAATTTGGCAATGAGCTTGAAATAACCCCTTACAATTGCACGAAAGTTGTTCGTGACCTAATAGTTGAGCCGCAGTTTGAAAACTGTTCAGAAATAGAGGTGAAAAAATGAGTAATAGTTTTTTAGGTGCGGGTTCTCGCTTTAAAGAAGGTCCAGATCAACGCTTATATAACAGTGCATTTCAATATGAACTTGAATGTAGCCCATATATTATGAGCAACTTAAGTATAGCGGATATGAGTCATGTCATGACTTTAATTCAAGGGGGAGTAATTTCTTCATCGAAAGGAAGAAAGTTGCTATCAGGCCTTCTTGAAGTCCACCTACAAGGAACTGAAAACATTCCCTTAGATCCTGCAGTAGGAGATAGTTACAATAATAGAGATAAATATTTGCAACAGCATATTGGTCCTGATAGTGGTTATGTCCACATCGGACGTGCTCGAAGGGAAGCTAGTACAATAGCTTGGCAAATGGTTTGTCGCGAAAAATTATTTTGCCTTCATGAAAAGTTAATTCAGTTATGTGAGGTATTTAATCAAGTTGTTTCACAGCATTTAAATACTTTTATGGCAGACTTTACCTATTTACAACATGCACAGCCGACTACCTTAGCCCATTATTTACAAGGGTTTCAAAGACCGCTATTAAGAGACATTAGTCGCATAGAAACAGCTATAAAAATGGTGAATTTATCTCCTGCATGTTCAGGGAGTGTTAATGGCTCTCAAATTGAGATGAATCGAGAGTTTATTGCCGAGTTGCTGGAATTTGATGGCATATTAACTCACACTCGGGATGCGATGTGGGCACCAGATATGTGTATTGATGTGATGACGAGTCTTTGTTCGATAATGACAAGCTTAAATCGAATCAGTGAAGAGTTTATAATTTGGAATAGCGCAGAATTCTCTTATCTTGAGTTAGCTGATGGCTTTACCCGCACAAGTGTCATAATGCCACAAAAGAAAAACCCATATGGGTTAGCATTCATTCGCGGTCAAGCTAGAACCTTTAATGGCATGATGACAAATATTTTATCTACAAATCAAACTATTAGTGGGCAGCCTGATAACCGACTCTATGCTTATGGAGAGCTACCAAAGGCTTTAGATTATGCTATTCAGTGTGTCGATCTTTTTGCCGGGATTTTATCTACATCTAAATTTAACAAGGATAAGCTTGCAGAAGCTGCAGCTGACAAATTTATTGTTGCAACAGACTTATGCGATATGTTGGTCAAATTTTCGGACTTAGATAATCGTAGTGCTCATAAAATCATCGGTAGGGCAGTAAGGAATGCTTGTGATGAAGAGCAAGATGGTTTTACTCTTGATAGTATAAAGTTAGCAGCACAGCAGTTGAATATTGATTTGCCAAACATTCCAGATCAGGTATTTAATTCTAACATTGACATACCTTCTCTTATTTCTTTAAGGAAAGGACTTGGTAGTGCAAACCCCGAGCAAGTCCAATTAATGGTTCAGGACAGTAAAAACAGTATAGCTAAGGCACATTCGTTTCAAGGAAACTATAGAATGTCATCTTTCAATGAGCGCTTTGTGAAAAAAGTGAACCTCTTTTTGAATGAGCTAAAGGACAAATAATGTTAACAAGTATTTATACAGAAATAGCTAACAAAAAAGGTACGAAAATAGCGGTTTCATTTGACGATAAAGAATATAGCTATGATGAGTTTCATACTGAAATAGACAAATTCGCTACTTTTTTAAAATCAAAAAATATCAAGCCTAGTCAAAGAGTCGCAGTATCAAATTTTTCACCTGTTGAGCTCCTTTTTTCTTATTATGCTGGTGCAAAATGTGGGGTTAGCATAGTGCCTATTCCCTTTATTGATCCACAGAGACTACAGGGGGCATTGGAAACTAGTGATGCTGCATTGTTTATTGAATCTTACCCTCAATTAGAGCCAACGAATATTGATGTTTCATTTGATCAAGAAGCTATGGTTATTTTTACTTCTGGAACGACTTCCAGCAAATTGAAAGGGGTAAGATTATCTCAGTGTGGCATCAACGATATTTGTGCATTCATGAATAGTAAGATGGAGGTTGATGAGGGAATTGCAGAATTAGTTTTTGCTTCAATAGATCATGCATTTGGTTTTGGGCGATGCCATAGTGTCCTGATGGCCGGCGGAAGAATTGTACTACCAACTCAGCTTAGTAATCCTTTATCAATTTCATCATTGTTTAGTAAGTATGATTGTAATGCATTATCAACGGCACCTTCTTTGTTAGCAGCTTTACTACAAGTAGGCAAAAGTGAGTTGGCGGCAGTTGCAGACAACCTAAAATGGCTACAAACTGGCGCGATGAGATTTGATCACTTTTTCCGAATTGAATTATGTAATTCACTGCCTAAAACAAGAATATTTCTCCATTATGGGTTAAGTGAAGCTATGCGAGTAACATTCTTTGAGCTAAACCGTAATTTAGATAAGGTTAAGACCGAAGGACCTGCTTCAGAATGCTCTGAGTTAAAAATTATTGATGAGCAAGGCTGTGCTTTACCCCCTTTCGAAAGTGGACGAATAGCAATTAGAGGAAGTAATTTATGCTTAGGGTATCTCGATGATGAGCTATGGAATAGTCAGCTTCAAGATGGTTGGTTTATAACTTCTGATGTTGGGTACTTAGATGAGCAAGGTTATCTAGTCTTTTCAGGAAGAAGTGATGATGTAATAAATTATAATGGTGTTTTAGTGCACCCTGATGAAATAGAATCTAAACTGGTGACGTTATTTAAGAGCAATGCTTTTACAGTACTTGGTATGGAAGATCCCAGTAAAGTTAAAGATAGTATTATTGTTTTATGTGTAGAAGGAGAAACTAAAGTAACTCTCAAGGATGTAGCAAAACATTTGAAAGATACTGATTCAAATTTTAGACCGAATAAGCTATTTACATTAAGTGAGCTACCACGAACACGTTCTGGTAAAGTAAGTAGAGCATTAATTAAAAAGCATTTATGTGAGCAATATGAAAAATAAACAAATCATAAAAGAGTTAATTTTAATTCAAAACCCAAGTGTGGATCTTAGTAACGAAGCGGATTTTTCATCAAGCTTTGCTGAACTTGGACTGGATTCTATAGATGTTATGACTATAGTCTTAAAAATTAAGAGAGAGCTAGGTATAGACATCAACGATGAACAGTTGTCTAAGTTAGGTACTGTTTCTGAGTTAATAGAGTTTTTAGATAATAAATAAATGCATTAAGCTTGGTAGGGGCGACTATTCGGTGGCTCCGCAAGCCAACTGTAAATATCATCTCTCATCAGCTCAGTCGTTGCTTTATAAAACTCTCTCATATTGAAGCCCCAGACGCTGCCATGGCACATTTTAGAGTGATTCAATTTAAATTGTTTTTCGAAATTTTCAAATATTTTGACATTTTTATCTCTTTTTATATTGCAGTTTAGATATGTTACTAGATGATAAAAAGCTTTCATTTCTGTGTGCTGCCCAGTTTCAATTGGATGTATGAACTCTTTTGTATACCTGTAAGGTACATTCATGTCAGACTCACATTGGTGAACAAGGCTGACAATTTGTTTTGGGTGAATACCTACGGAAATAAACATACTGTTAAGCTCCAGCATCCTTGAAAAAGGAGTGTGCATACCATAACTATGAGGAGCTGTGTTTTCGCAAATATAAGAAGCTTCTTTTCCTATAGCAGTGCGAGACGAAAAAGGGTGAAGCTGTCTAATGCTTCCTGCTTGATTTCTGATAAATTCGCTAAAAGCACCGGTTTCAGAAGGTGTATTTTTTAGTGAAAATGGAATGTTAGTATTACAAAGTGAAAAGCTATGGGTTGGCACTACAATTGTACCTTCTGGGCCTATCAAATCCATAATCACTTTAAGGTGTAAATTTAACAGCTCGAACTTACTCAAAGAAAGAGAAATACCAACTTTTGTGATATCTCCAGTAACATAAACAACTTTTCCTTCTGTGATACCAACAGAAGAGTATGCCTGTTTTAAACTTTCGTAAGATATGTCTGCTAACATGAAAGCTCTAATTCCTTGTTTAATTCACTAGGTTAAAGAATGCCGTAATTACAGCTTTTTGCTGATCTGCTGCCATAGTTGGATGCAGAGGAATAGTAACAGCCTGTTTGTAGTAGCTTTCTGCATTAGGAAAATCACCTTCCGAAAAGCCTAAAGCTTGATAATAAGGCTGTAAATGGATCGGTATATAATGCAAGTGAGCAATAATTCCTTGCTCGCGCATGCCTGTAATGACTGACTTGTGTTTTTCTACTTCACACTGCGTTAAACGAACAATATATAAATGGTAGCTAGAGTAACAATCATCCGATTGTTTTAAATGAGCTACCGTTGAGTTTGCAAATGCATGGTTATATGTTGTTGCAATGTCGTTTCGCACTGATACAAAGTTGTCTAGCTGCTTTAACTGACTCAGTCCTAAAGCGGCTTGCATATCAGTCATTCTATAATTAAAACCAAGCTCTAACTGTTGATAATACCAAGGGCCGTGACTTGGCTCGGTCATTTCTTCAGGAATATTAGTAATACCATGACTTCGCAAGCGGCTCATTTTTTTGTGGAGCTCAGCGCAGTTGGTAACCGCCATACCCCCTTCAGCAGATGTAATTATCTTGACTGGATGAAAGCTAAACACAGTAATATCTGAATAAACACAGCTGCCAACAGGCTTATCTTTGTACTTCGCGCCAATAGCATGCGAGGCATCTTCAATAACCTTAAAACCATACTCTTTGGCAAGTGCATTGATTGCTGCCATATCGCATGACTGACCAGCTAGATGAACAGGGATCACGACTTTAGGGAGTTGCTGGTTTTGTTTGGCTAACGTTAGTTTTTCTTGAAGCGCTGCAACAGACATATTGCCTGTTTCAAGGTCGATATCAACAAAATCGATGTCTGCGCCACAATACAGGGCGCAGTTACTCGAGGCGACAAAGGAGATTGGCGATGTCCATACAATGTCATCTTTACCTACGCCTAAAGCTAGGCAAGCAATATGTAACGCTGAAGTCGCACTGTTAGTGGCACAGGCATAGTGAGCACCACAATATTCTGCAATAGCACTTTCAAATGCCGGAACAGCAGGTCCTTGCGTTAGCCAGTCAGACTTTAATACATCAATTACGGCGTTGATGTCATCTTGAGAAATATTTTGTTTGCCGTAAGGGATTACCTTATTCGTCATAATGCAGTATTACAGTAACGCTTGGACATTGAAGTTTTTAATTTCTTCAATGCTCATATAATCTGGGTTATCGAGTGAGTTATACTCGAAACCTTGGGCAACTTGCTCGCCTTTTTCGCCAAGTGCGTTTTCAGTAAAATCATTGCTACGACTACTGAATTTTATGCCCGGAGCGATTACAAAGTGATCGCTATATTCGTACGTTTCAAAGCATAAGTCGGCAGGACACATAACTTCGTGTAACTTTTCACCAGGGCGAATACCAATTATTTTAATTGGTAAGTCAGGTGCCATTGCTTTGGCAAGATCAGTAATGCGAATTGAAGGGATCTTCGGAACGAAAATTTCGCCACCTAACATACGCTCAAAGTTTGTTAAAACAAAATCAACACCTTGTTGTAGGCTAATCCAGAAGCGAGTCATTTCTTCATGAGTTATTGGTATATGGTCGCGGCCTTGGTCGATAAATTTTTGGAAAATAGGCACAACAGAGCCACGCGAACACACTACGTTACCGTATCTTACTACAGCAAAGGTTGTTTTATGGCCGCCAGCAATATTGTTAGCAGCCACAAATAACTTATCTGATGCAAGTTTAGTTGCACCATATAAGTTGATTGGGTTCGCGGCTTTATCAGTCGACAGTGCAATGACTTTTTCTACGTTATTATCAAGAGCCGCATCAATGACATTTTCAGCACCATTAATATTGGTTTTGATACATTCCATTGGGTTGTATTCAGCGGCAGGTACTTGTTTTAATGCTGCTGCGTGAATCACATAGTTCACACCACGCATAGCACGACGAAGCCTTTCTTTATCGCGTACATCACCAATAAAATAACGCATACACGGTTGGTCAAACTCTTGCTGCATTTCAAACTGTTTGAGTTCGTCACGCGAAAAGATAATGATCTTTTTTGGCTTATAGCGTTCTAGAAGCGTTTTGACGTATTTTTTACCGAATGAACCGGTACCACCGGTAATTAAAATTGTTTTATTGTCGAACATAGTGTTACCCGAGTTATTTTTCATTGGCGTTTGATACGCAAAGTGAGAATTTTGACACAATTCTCAGTAATTTAACTATTAACTAATACACTAGCAAGTCAGATGCCAAGTTAATTTATCTAAACCATGGTACAAAGTGCAAATTTTGGCAAATTAAGCTATAATTTAAACAATCGGTTTGTCGGAGGCCGCCATGAAAATTCAATCACCCAATACCGGGTTTTTAAACCAAACTCAGCAAACGGGTAACAAGCTTGCTGAGCAACTAGCATCAGGTAAAAAAGTAAATTCAGCGGCAGATGATGCCGCTGCACTGCAAATTATTGATAGATTAACATCGCAGCAAGATGGCTACAGTCAAGCAATTAATAATGCGTACGATGGCATTTCTTACTCGCAAGTAACAGAGTCAAATTTATCTGGTGTAAATGATGCCGTTTCTCGCATTCGAGAGCTGTCTATTCAAGCGGGTAATGGTGCGCTCACAGATAATGATAGAGCTGCACTTCAAGAAGAAGTGTCGCAATTACAAACGCAAATATCAGAAACCTTTGAAAATGCGACATTCGGTGGTAAACCTTTATTTGATGGTGAGCAAGTGTCGTTTCAAGTTGGTCCTGATGCCAACACCACACAATCAGTGACGCCATCTGATGGCAGTATTGCTTCAGTTATTGCAGGAATCGATATTTCAACCCAAGCAGGAGCTCAAGCTGCGATTGATATTAGCGACCAAGCAGCTGAAGAAATTAACACGCAAAGAGCTGAGCTAGGCGCTTTTCAAAACACCTTGGCGAGTACGATAAAAGGTTTAGGCAACCAGCGAGAGAACATTGCTGCGAGCCAAAGCCGAATAGAAGATACTGACTATGCAAAAGCTGTGTCTGATCAAGTAGCTAATGATATTTTATCGCAAGCATCGATTGCCTTACGTGGTCAGGCAAATCGTTCAGCCGAATCTATATTAGGTTTACTTTAATTCTTTAGTATTAAAT
>NZ_JAKEVM010000102.1 GCF_022398475.1 Pseudoalteromonas shioyasakiensis
GGAAATAATCATGAAGTTAAGAAAGTCTCTACTTACCTGTGCAATTACTATTGCGTTAGGTTCAAGCTTTGCAGCAAGTGCAAACACAGATGATAAAACACAATCTAGCACTGAGCTTGCAAGCCAAGTTTCAACATTGGGTGTATCAAACTCAATTACCCTAGATCAAGTATCGGTTACCGGTGTTGGTAACGATGCGGTTATTGCTCAACAAGGTACAGGTCATCGTGCAGAAACTGTCAGTGTAGGTGATGGCAACATGGTTGAAGTAAGCCAAGCACAAACATCTAACTTATCTCTTATCTACAACACAGGTGACGATAATACTGTTTCGCACAGCCAAAACGGCACCATGAATGGCGCATTGTCTGAAACTGTTGGTGTTGGCAATGCTATTCGCGTTGAGCAAGAAGGTGCAGGATTCTTTGGTGTTAACAACGAAGCTATCAACGTAATGGTTGGTGATGAAAATAGCGCAACTGTAACGCAAGGTGATGGTGGCCATTGGTTCTACAACTTTGATTTACAGGGTAACAGCAACACAATCAGCGCAGAGCAAAGCGGCTTACTAAATGAAGCAACGTTCAATGTAATTAGAGGTGATGACAACAGCATCGAAGTAATGCAAGAGGGTGTTTTCAATGCGTTTACCTCTGATGAAGTAATTGGCAACGGCAATGAAATTACTATTGACCAAACAGGTTTCTTCAACAGCGCTGAGCTTACTTCGCTGCATGGTGATTATAACGAAGTTGAGTTTGAGCAAGATGGTGACTCTAACAGCGCATTAGTTGCAGAAATCACAGGCAATGACAACGAGGTTAAGTCTGATCAAGAAGGCAACAGCAACAGCTTTGAGTCAGGCGTGATTGTTGGTGATGGCAATACATTATTGGTCAATCAAAAGCATGACAGCAATACCGCTGGCTTAGATGCTATTGGCAACGACAACGAACTCACTGCATTCCAAAATGGTAACGGTAATGATGTGTACTTAGGTGCTATTGGCGATAGCAATGAGTTTGTTGCTAACCAAATTGGTGACGCAAACAGTGCTCACGTTGCTAACTTCAATGGTAGCGACAACAACGTTGATATTGCTCAAGGCGGCAATGAAAACACTGTACTAGTGCAGTCTTCATACCCAGACGACTCACTCTCTTCAAACGATAATGACATTGCAGTTAATCAGCTTGGTGACCTTAACGAAGCGGCATTAACATTCGCAAGCGTGCTTGATAGCAACAACAACCAAGTTGCTTTCACACAAGTTGGTGAACTCAATGCCATCGACCTGATTATGGAAGGTAGCAACAACTCTGTTGATATTAGCCAAACAGGCTCAGAAAACTTTGTTGTAGGTATCGGTGAAAGTGCATTCTTGCTAGGCGGTGAGGGTAACTCACTGGTCGTTGTACAAGACGGCAACGCAAACCTTGTTGAAGGCTCAATGATTGGCTCTAACAGCACAGTTGTTATCACTCAACTAGGTGATGGCAATACCGCAACTGTAACCCAAGAATAATCGCTTAAGAGGGAGCCTTGCTCCCTCATTCCATTATGAAAATAAAAAACTTACTACGCATATGTTGCATCGTGCTTGCAGCTCAAAGTACGGCTAGTTATGGCGAAGACCTCGAAATCGATGGCTTAGTACTCGATAGAAGTATTAGCCGATTTGGCCATCAATTTTATTTTGAGTTTGCCAACCTATGGCGCGATCTACCTTCAACAGCAGGTTTTAATATCGAAATAAAAGAAACGGTATTACCCCGAGCGGGGACTCGACTTGTCTTAAAAATGAATAACCAAATAGTGTACGTCACTTATTTAGGACGTCGCTTAGAGCCATTAAATGAACGTGTAAAACAAGCCATGTATAGCGTGATGGATGCCATGGCACGCAGTCAAATGCAGCAATCAACACCTGATATGGCAAAAAATGGATGGTAAAATGAAATACTTAACAACACTAATAATAATCCTCTGCCCTCTTTCTAGTTGGGCAACCGAACTCGTTTATACCCCAATTAACCCAAGCTTTGGTGGCAGCCCATTAAATGCCAGCATGCTACTTAATAAAGCGCAATCACAAAACAAGCACAAAGCGCCGGTTATCGAACAAACCTACGGGGAAAAATTTCAAGATTCGTTAGAGCGTACATACTTAAATAGAATGGTACGAGAAATCACAGATATGGCATTTGGTGACGAAATCGACGACAGCATCTTTAATGGTGACTCGACCTTTATGACGGGTGATTATGAAATTCAAATTATCACCAGTACCAGTGACACAATCACCGTTAGGATTACCAACACCTCTGATGGCACAGTGACAGTAATTGAAGTACCGAGGTTTGGATAATGAAGACACTCACATTAGCAGCAATGGTATTACTTCTGTCGGGTTGTTCATCAATGGGCAATTTAATCCCGCCGACTAAACAACTAGCAGACTCTCTTGAGCCAACCGAAACTTTCCAGGCTTTGCAGGCCCTTCCTCAACCAATGGGAAGCATTCCTGTGTCAGTGTACTCATTTCGTGACCAAACTGGGCAATACAAACCACAGGCAAATGTAAGCTCATTTTCTACCGCAGTAACACAAGGTGCTAACTCTATTTTAGTGCAAGCATTGCATGAATCTGATTGGTTTATTCCGGTAGAACGCGAAGGTCTACAAAATATCTTAACTGAGCGTAAAATAATTCGCGCTGCGCAAGCCGAAAACGATAAGCTACCTGAATTACCACCGCTCACGACAGCTAAAATAATCTTAGAAGGCGGTATCATTAGCTACGACACAAATATCAAAACCGGCGGGATTGGTATGGAATACTTCGGGATTGGCGCATCAGAGTTATACCGTGAAGATGCAATCTCAATTTATTTACGCGCTGTCGATGTTCGCACAGGCCAAGTTTTGCTATCCGTTGCGACAAGTAAAAAAGTGCTCAGTCAAGAAATGCGCGCAGGCTTCTTTCGCTATGTGAGCTACAAGCGTCTTGCAGAAGCAGAAGCTGGATTCACCGACAATGAACCTATGAGTATTTGCGTAACACAAGCAATTGAAAAAGCGCTTAGCGACCTTGTATTAAAAGGTATTAACAAAGGTATTTGGTCTGCAAAAGCGGTCTAATTTAATGAGTATATTAGTGTGGCGCTGAACATCACAGCGCCTAATTTGAACTTTCTGCTTAATTATCCATCGAAATAAATACTTATAGCATTCAGTTATACCAATTCGCTTAATTAAGTAGTCTATTTTGAGGCAATAAAACCTCGTTGATAGCAAGGCAAAAATTTCGTTATTTAGTTTTTCTAAATCAGAAATTTTTAACGCAGATAGCGACAGGTTTAATCCCTCAAAATGATTAAGTATTATTGCGGGTTGGTATTAATTAAGTTTTATTTATGAAATGGATTACTTTCTCCAAATGCGCTTATTCTCTTATTGTTTTAGCCGCACTGATTACCCTGGTTATCACCATTGATAATTTTGACAGTTCAAAAAGCCTGCCAATTGGCTTTGTTTTATGGGGTATTTCGCCCTATTTATTAATGGCGTGGATGGTTGAACACAGTAAAACAAGAGTGGCACAAATTGCCACGTTTATTGTCACTATTATGTGTGTCTTATTTGGTACTGTGACCATAGGTTCAATCTATTTTTCTCATGATGCACAATCAGCGCTGGTGTTTCTTTTTGCTCCATTATGGCAATGGCTAGGATTATTAATACTCTGTATTCCACTGTATTTTATGAATAAGGTCACATCTAAATCGAACCGAGGCTCGAATAATGGAAGCTAAACGGAAACACGATTTTGAAGGCTACTTGCTTGAAGCTGGATTTTTAAGCATCGAGCAAGTGCTAAACCAGCTTTAATAGCAAACACTACCACTGGGATTAAACTGGCTGTAGTTTGTCACTGTGTATTTTGTAAAGACAAACTCACTGCCATGTAATTTTGTGCCCAATTAGCCAGCTCCACGCGGTTACGCGATGCCGTTTTCTTGAATGCACTGTACAGGTGGGTTTTAACTGTATGATCGCTGATATTTAAACGCTCTGCGATATCTCGATTACTCGCACCTTGGGCAAGTAAGTGAATCACTGATTTTTCTCGTTTAGTCAGTAAGCTGAGGTCAATATCTGTATTTACCGAATCGTTGCTGGCATTGAATTGGCTGCGAGACATTGCTGACAGCATATGATTAAACGTAGTAGAAATACTTTTACGGCTAAAAAACAGCTCGCCATTGATCACTCTGACCAGCCCTGCAAAAATATCCTCAGGTGATTGTTCTGCAAAAAACACCCCTTTAATGCCATTTAAAAGTAAGTTTTTTTCGCAAATTGCATTAGCGTCCGCATTAAAAATAACCACTAAATGTTGCTTAGCAAGTTGCACTAACTCTGCAGGTAGTAAGTCTTTCCAATGTGCGTCAGTGCTATCAATCAAATAAAGGTTAAACTCTTCGCGCATAGAGTCTTGAGGCAAGCTTGCATCGACTTTTACGCGCATAAAAAACGCATCGAGTATTTTAATTAAATATTGATAATTTTGGCTGCGGTTTTGTAACCTTGGCTGTGTTTTTAGAAATACAGAAGTTGGTTGAATCATCTCATTTCTTCCTTGAAACATTTTATTCACAATACCTAATTTAGATACATGATTCAACCATTCATAAGCCTTTATTTTGGCAATTTACAACATTGCTAACCCATTTGGATGGCCAGACATTCAGGTTAATATAATGTAAACGAACAATGCTCACATCTCCCCTTTTACAGCGAGTCATCAAGTATTTTGTAAAAACGTGAAGTTACACCATTCGTCCAACCAAATCCTTGCTGTACTGTGTATTCGCCACCACCTGCACGGCTAACTAATTCACACACATTGTATTTTTCAAGGAGGCACTTATCTTCTGCAAAACGCATTTCGATCATACTCAGCCAGTTTTTTATGATCGCTTGTGCCTCGCTGACAAAGCCATACTCTGTTAAACCTTTTACAGCAAACCATTGCAGCGGCGCCCAACCGTTAGGACTATCCCATTGTTGTGGTGTACTACACAATGTTGTCACTAAACCACCGGGCTTTAAAAACTCACTCATCAGTTTATGCTTCACTTGTTGAGCTTGTTGTACAGATGCAGCGCCTACAAACAAAGGAACAGCCATTGCCATCGAATCGACACTACTTTGCTGATTGAGTCGAATATTGTAATCACGATAAACACCCGCCTCAGAATTCCAACAATAGGTATTAATTGCATCTAAGCGCAGTGTAGCCAGCTCAGCAATCGACTGGCTCTTTTGTTCTTTACCAAGTAAACGGTAAAAACGAGATAACGTATGCTCTAAGTTATACAGTAAGCTATTCAAATCAACCGGTATGATATTGGTTGTTTCAATGCTTTTTAAGTCATTATGATCACAAAGCCAACGGCTACTAAAGTCCCAGCCAGACTCGCATGCAGCACGAATATGTTGAAAATAACTTTGCTGCTGCTCACTAGTTAGCCCTTCAGCGTCATGTAAATCTTCTTTCAACGACTCTGGTCGTGGCGAGCGGGCGCTATCCCAATAGCGGTTTAAAATAGCCCCATCAGACATTTTAACGACACGCTTAGTAGCTTGTTTATCGTCAACTAACTCTTCACACCCTTTCATCCAAAACTGATATTCAGCTTCAAGTGCTATGACGGCGTTTGCCAGCCAAGTTAAATCTGCTTCATGTTTATATTTAGCGTCCCATAGCATCGCTATCATTAACGCCAAAACAGGTGGTTGCGAGCGAGAGCTATAATAAACACGGTTACCATTTGGAATACAGCCATTACGTTCTTGTAGGTCAATAAAGTTATTAACCATGGCTTCAATGGTGGCTAGGTCGCCACAATCTTCTAAACCCAAGGCTGTAAAATAACTATCCCAATAATAAATTTCTTGAAAACGGCCACCCGGCACAATGTAGTCAAACTGCAAAGGCATTAGTGAGCTTGCTAAATCAGTATCAGCATTGCGATGCAAATGCGGCCATAGGTCAAGAATATACTGTTTAACTGATGTGGTATCTAATTTCGCAGTCGGAATAGACTGATCAGCAAAAACAAAGTTCGACATCACAAATTCACGCAGCGTATCACCTTTTAAAGGGCCTACAAGTTGATATAACTCACAAGCACTTTGCCAAGATAAGTTTGGCACTGCATCGGCAAACATTTTTGAATCAGCAAACACTTCTGCTAGCTGTACGTCTTTAAATAATTGGCTATTAACGAAGTTCATGATAATCCCTTATGCTGCGCTTGAAGCCGCTTGATACTGTGGTTTTAGAGTGATTTTCTTAAAGATTGAAACGGTGATTAATAGCAAGGCTATTGGCACTAATGTGAGATAAAATGCATGCTGACCGCTAAATTTATCAAATACAAAGCCCGTAATAATTGAACCTGTTGTTCCACCTAATGCAGAGAAAACCACAATTAAACCAGTCATAGCAGCATGCTTGTGCTTAGCAAGTGAACTCAGCATCACAGAGTTAAGTAACGGGTAAATCGGTGCCATAAAAAAGCCAATCAACGGCAGCATGTATGCTGCAAAAGGCACATCAAACACACTTTTCACTTGGCTTCCATCTACATCGTGAGTCAAAGGCAGCACCAATAATACGAGCACACCCATAGCGACCAAGCAGCCCATTAATAAACTAAACCAACTAATAAACCTAAGTACTTGCCCTGCTACCAAACGACCAAGCGCTAACGCAGCTGCAAACAAACTGGCAAGTTGGATACTGACATCAACAGGCAATTTTAAAACTTGGTTATTAAAGGTCGGCAGCCAAGTGCCCACGCCTTGCTCAATTAGTACATACATAAATGCACTAACAACAAAAATAAGCACAAGGGGTTGGTAAGTCAGCTTTAACATATCAATAAAATCATGAAGCTGCGATTGCTGATTAGTTTTTAGTTCTGGCGATTTTATTGGTGCCGCAATCACAGAAATAAACGCCACCGCAACAATCACTGCAAGCAAGTAATAAACATTCAACCAGTGGCTACTTTGCGGGTTATCAGCGTCTATGAATAACGCAAAAACCCAATAGCCCGACAGCACCCCTAGCATAAACACCCCTTCAATGGTGTTTAATAACGCTGAATGTTTATTAGCATTATCAGTCACTTGACCAATAACAGAGTAAACAGAGATTTTCATAACAGCAAAACTGCAACCAATTGCGGCAAAGAGCGCTTTTAATACCCAAAAGTCGGCAATGTTCGGAACAACCAAGCACATTGCTGCTACCAGTAATAAAGCACCGAGCATAGCAATTTTATAGCCTATGCGAGGGATAAATGACGCCACTAAAAATGACACAATGGCAATACTAAGATCCTTAAATCCTTCAAGAACAGACGCCTGAGTTTTGCTTACATCTAAGCTATTGATTGCTTGTAAAATAACAGTGCCTACACTATTGAGCATAATAGCAAAGACAAAATAGCTGCATGCCAGCGCGATAGTTATTCTTATAGGATTCATTCACTTCAACCTATGATTATTTTTATTCAGTCTAGTTTAGCGCAAAACAAAATGCAAACGTTTGCATTTAAAATTACACATATTGCTAACATTCAATAGGTTTAGCGCTGACTCGACTGCCTATTTACTAGTTCTATTTCAACAACTTGAGATTCTACCGACTGGCCTGCTAACTGGGCTAACAACTTTTCAACAAGAATAACTGAAGCGCGTTGAGTATTTTGTTTAATACTCGACAAAGATGGGTGACTGATATCTGCCATGGCAATATCATCAAAGCCCACGAGGGCAACGTCGTTTGGAATACTAATGTAACGCTCTTTCAGGGCTTTCATCGCACCAAAAGCCACCATGTCACTACATGCCATAATGCCATCAAAGCACAGCCCTTTTTCTACCAACAATTGGTTAATTCCTTTATAAGCAGCACTACTAGTAATATCGATAGAAACCACGTGAGGAGTGGCTTTGGCTTCATTAATAGCATCTAAATAACCACGGTGGCGTTCACTAATTTCAGCGTGCCCAGGGTCACCTAAAAACAATATGTTTTTAGCACCATTTGACAATAAGTGCTCAGTCGCTATGCGACCACCTAAATAATTATCGCTGCCAACAATTGGGTAACTGCTGGGTGTTTTTGGATCGCCCCACACAACTAAAGGAACACCAGCACTCGCTGCAGCTTCAATATTTGCTTGGCTTTTACCTTGGCCGACCACAATAATGCCATCGGCACGGCGGCTATTAATAAAGTAATTTGCCCAATCATCACTGGCCATAAACGAATTAGAAAGTAATAACTCTAAGCCAAATTTATTTAGCGCTAAATTTATTTCACCAACAATTTTAAGTAAGAAAGGGTCGTTAATAGACTGTTCTGTATCACCATCGAGGTTAATAATAACCGCAACAACATTGGTTTTTTGGGTGCGAAGGCGGCTAGCAGCCGTGTTTAAACTAAAGTTATGTTTTTTTGCTAACTGTTGAAGCTTGTCGCGAGTTTCCTGCTTTATCAATGGGTTATCATTGAGCGCACGAGATACTGTCGACGTAGAAACACCGGCTAATTTCGCAAGATCAGCTAACTTTAATTTTCTATCATTCATGATACTGAAACACTGCTTTCCTTTAAAACATATGCTGGCAATATACCACCATTTCGACTAAACCGCTGCGCCAAAGAGCATAATATTTTTTCAGTAAGCAAAACAGACCAACTCACCCTGTGGGTAAAAAAAGGACAAAAAATTGAAAAAACAAATTGCAAACGTTTGCATAAATCTTTATGGTTTATAAAAGCAAGGTGTTAACAATTGCAAAATATTCGCTAATACATTGCTTTCAACAACATAAAAAATGGGAACACACAATGACAACTACATACACACGCAGTGCGCTAGCCTCTGCAATTTTGCTAGCTTTGAGTGGCCAAACAGTTATGGCCGAAGAGCAAACTGAGCAACCAGCTAAAGAAAAAGTAGAACGAATTATTGTATCTGGTACACCTGCAGGTATTGGCGTACGTAAAATTGATGCTGGCTATGCCGTGACCAATATCGATGCAGATCAAATTGTTAAATTATCGCCAAAAAGTACTGCTGATTTATTCAAAGCCGTGCCGGGTGTGTGGGTAGAAAGCTCGGGTGGTGAGTCTGGCGCGAACGTATTTGTACGTGGTTTCCCTGGTGGTGGTGATGCACCCTTTTTAACATTAAGCCTCGAAGGTTCACCAATTTACCCTGCGCCTACTTTGTCATTTTTAGAAAACTCGTCGTTATTCCGTTTAGATGAAACAATCGAAACGATGGAAGCATTACGCGGTGGTCCAAACCCTGTTGTATCAAATGGTCAACCAGGTTTAACAACTAACTTCCGCCTTAAACGTGGTAGTGAAGATACCGAAGGTGTATTCAAATACACAACTTCAGATTATGACCTACAACGCATTGACGCTATGGTTAGTGGTGAGATTTCTGATGACTTATTCTTTATGGTGGGTGGTTATGTTAAAAGCTCTCCAGGTATTCGTGATGCAGGTTTCACATCAGAAAAAGGCAGCCAGTTCACAATTAATATCACTAAAGAATTAGAAAACGGCACCATTAACTTATACACGCGTCAAACAGACGACCATGGTGCTTGGTACTTACCAACGCCACTAAATGTTGACGGTGTTGACGCAAGCTACACGCAGCTGGGTACTCTAAATCGCCAAGCGACTATTTACACTGGTGCAAATAATGACGAGCAACAGATCGACTTAGGTGAAGGCCGTGGTTGGAAAGGTCATGTTTCTGGCGGTAGTATCAAACTTGAATTCGATAACGGTTGGAGCTTCACAGATCGCTTCAACATCACCAAAGGTGATGCAAACACGTACGGCTTAGTACCTGCGGGCTCTGCGACAACAGTGGGTGCAGTGGCAGATAACGGTGAGACAGCAACAGGTGCAGTAACTGGCACAGAATACGATGCAGACACAGCGGTTCAACAACTTGGTCGTTGGGTGGTATTAAAAGAAATTAGCGCATTCACCAATGATTTAGCATTCGCTAAAAAGCTTGATAATTTATCACTGGCCTTTGGTTATTACACAGCAAGCACATCAGCAAATGACTGGTGGAGCTTAGGTAACACAGCGTATCACGTGCTTGAAGCAGGCGGCGAAATGCTAGACGGCATCGAGTGTAATGCAAGTGTTGATGGTTGTGACTTCAACTACGATATCAACTCTACAGGCGATGCACGCACCAATGCCTTTTACACAACAGCTCAATATAAATTCAACGATGACTTTACACTTGATGCCGGTGTTCGTTTTGAAAACCACGAAGTGGAATACTCGGTTGATGAAGGTCTTGATGGCGTAATCGACAAGTCAGTTCAATATGACGAAAGCAAAACATCGTGGACAACGGGTATCAACTACTCAATTAATGATGACATGGGTGTATTTGCTCGCGTAAACCGTGGTTACAAAATGCCTTACTTCGACGACTTCCGCGATAACTTTAGCGCATACGAAGGTGGCGAAAAGTTAATTAAAGAAGTAACACAAGCCGAGTTTGGTTATAAGCTATTAACTGATAGCACCGATTTCTATGCAACATTCTTCACTAACGAAGTAAAAGGTGACACCTTTGTTCGTCGCCCTGGTGTACCAGCTGAAATCTTAACAAACGAAGCCTACGGTATTGAGCTTGATTATAACTACAACCACGAATCTGGTTTCTCAGTTAACTTAAACTCAACGCTTCAAGAAACAGAAATCACAGAAAGCCCAAGCAACGAAGGTAACGAAAGCCAACGTCAGCCAAAATGGCAAGTACGTGTAACACCAAGCTATGACTTTGAAGTAAGCGATATGTATGCAACCTTATACGGCACAATCTCAGCGGTTGATGATCGTTGGGGCGACAACGAAAACACAGTTGTATTAGAAGGTTACGAAAAAGTAGACATTGGTTTAATTGTTGAGCCTATGGAAGGTATTAAAGTGCAATTAGCGGTTGATAACTTAACTGACGAGCAAGGCATCACCGAAGGTGACCCTCGTAATGCTGATGCACCGAATGGTCGTTACATTATGCCTCGTACTACACGCTTAAGCATTAGCTACGAGTTTTAAGCGATTCTCCCAAACCCCTTGATTGAAAGAATCAATACCCAAGCCACAGTGTTTTATAACCTGTGGCTTTTTTGTTTTTATACTTCCAAAAAAAGTTTATTAATTAAGCCATTATCTTGATCATCAAGTTGTTCTTGTAAAGCTCGAATAAAATCCATTGACGTTGCTGGTCGATTTGGATGTGCGTATTTTTGCCATACTGATTTTAAAGCTGCCACAATCACTGCATCCCCAAATTCATTCCTAAGCTTCGCAAATACAAGAGTAGCTTTGGAATACTGATCGTAACTTTTTGAAGAATCTACCAATGCTTGCTTTGTTGAAATATCTAACCTAGAAGCTTGTTGATATCGTTGAGTTTCATACTTAACTAATGCTTCGACAGCCTTTTTTCCATAACGCTTTTCAATCACCACAAGCTCTATATATTTAGCTAGTGATTCAATCAAAAAAGCGCTATCTTCAGGAACACTATTGCCAATATCATGACCAAACCATTGATGAGCCGTTTCATGTACTGCACGGCGGTAGCGTTGATCAAAACCTCCGCCCTCACTTGGTTTAGCTCTAAAACCGACCTTATTATCAATCAAAATAATTTCAGGTAATGCAAACCCTGTCCCACCAAAACCCGTAGAGTCAACCAGACTGAGCTTTGAACCTTTGTACGCATTTAAATTATTCTTAAACCAAGAAAGCGTATCACTCATAGCTTGTAAGTTAACTTTTATAGCATCTTGATCAGCTTCAGTTGCACTTGATTTAGAATAAACCTGTAACTTCACCTCTTCATAAATTAACTCAGTTGCTGCAAATGGAAACGATAACCAAGCCGGTAAGTTGTTAATTGGCACTGTCGTCTGAAATTTAAAAACAGCTCTTTGCCCTTCAACAATATGCTCTATATTCTTACCCTGTGAGACGACCTGATAACCTAATGCAGTGGTAACTTTGCTTTTCATGGTAATGCGTTCATAGCTATCTGGTACTTGGTATGTTGCATTAAAAAGCTTTGAAGGCGGTGTTTTAACATACATTGGAAGCCCATAATCTAATCTTAACTGCTCGTCATCTAATTCATAGTTTCTTTGATATCCAATCGTCGGTAATAGCGGAACTGAACGAATATAACTAAATTCAGGCGTTATGATTTGATGCCCTTGTATGGGCCATAATTTGGCCTGTTTTACTGCAAATTGCGTTTTAAGTTGCCTTGTTTCGAATGGCTGAAGTGCATATTTAAACTCGTAAATAGCTTGGTTCATAGATGGATAAAATGCGACTAGCTCAGCTCCTTCTATTTTAATATCTGCCCATTGATAAAAGCCTGCACGACCTATCAATACCTGTTTTATTGGTTTTGTGTGAGGGTTAGTAAATGAGTAGGTTAAGTTGAATTGGGCTGATTGCTTATACGGATAGAAATCTATTTCTGCATCGATATGACTCACTTTTGGCTGAGCTTTATGTTTCCAATCAGCGAACATTTTTTCATAATTTGCTTTAAATGTTTCTCGTTTATGAGAATTACTTAGTGGCTTTTCTGAAATTAAATTAGCATGCAGCTGCCAAAATAAACTGATAGCCAAAACCGCTGGTGTTAAGAGCCAAACATCTTTATTTTTAAAAGCTCGACTTCCCATTCCTGTGCCACGGTGATTAAAAGCCTGACTAACAAGCACTACACTAAGTAATAATACTAGCCACGCGCGGACATAAGGCCAGTAACTACTCAAACTTGCGCGATAGCCCCAAAATTCATTAGCCGGCTGCAATGGTGTCCAAGCTACACTCCAAAACGTGTGTGTTAGCCCTAAATAAGTCATTACTGGAGTAAATTTAAGTAACAAAATGGCAAAAACCACTAAAGATGCAGTAAGCTCTGAACGCATTAAATTGAAAATACATATAAATATCGAAGCAATAATAGCTAGCGGCAGTCCCATTAAAGCTAAGGTATAAATATGTTGATAAGCATCAAAGTTACTACCAATAAAAAACTCAGCTAGTGATGCGCCAACGAAACCAACAAACGAAAAAACAAACACCAAACTCACTATTGCCAATAATTGGCTATGCAAAATCGAAGCAGTCTTAATAGGCGCTGCCGCAATTATCTCTGATATTTTATAGTGCCTAGCATGACAACTAAGTTGCCAACTCCATAGAGCCACCAGTAAACAGCCGAGCAATATATACATATCAAAGGCATATTGATTAACAGCATCAATGCTAGTTGCTTTAATAACACTCATTGGTTCTGCATACTGAGAAGAAGATGCAACACTATTAAACACCAACCCTAGCCATATAAGTAACAGAATGAGAGTTATTGGTTGTTTTAAAATATTTAAAATTGCAGCTTTATATAGCTCAAATAGAATCGAGCTTTGACAAAATGTAGGCATTACCGTTTGATATTGAGTGTTAGGCCTAAGTTCAGACTCAAGACACCGTTGTTTAGGTTGCTTTGGCTGTGAATGTGCTTGGGGATGCGAGCTAACAGCATACGTAAAAATAACAAATGCCAGAGTAAAACAAATAAAACGATTAGTATAAAAGGGCGTATTTTGTGACTCGCTAAAACTTGCTATTACCGTTGTATAAGCAAATGGATCTAACCAGATAAATAGTTGATAGAACGTTTCGTTTAGTACATTACTTCCTGCCAAAATTGGATTACCCGTTATACTCGCAGCGAACAAATAAGCTATCCAAATGCTTGCAAAAACGGCATAGATAATCATTGAGCTTCGAAACCTTTGACAAAGCCAAAATGCCAAAGCAATAAGTAAAAAACAGTTTATAAGTAGGACAAAGCTACTATAAAAAATTGTATAACCAAGTATTTGCCAACTAAATCCATTATTTTGAAAATCTACGAAACTCATAACCAACGTACTGCTTAATGAAACCATCATTAATAGACTTACAAAACCACCTATTCGAACATAGTTTTTTTGTCTTGAACTTACTGATGCAACAGCAATAATTTCATCCATATGAAAGAGGTGATCACGTAAGAAAATTGCTGGCGATAATGCTCCAACCAATAAAACCAATTGCATCATGTGTAATGACACTAAATGCAATTGATACTGCTGTAACGGGTCAACATTACTTGTTGCAAGCCCTGAAGAAAGTGAAAATGCAAAACTTGGCGCAATAAGCAAGCACACCCAAACTATTGGTTGACGAAAAAGATACTTTAACTCATTAATTATTAACATAATTCGCCTCTTTGAGATTTTAGTTCAAAGAAGTACTTATCTTGTAATGATTCTGTCGCCAAAACAGCTCCTATAGTTGGGCGTTCTGCGGCATAAACTCGAAAGACGGGCTCACCATATCGATAACTTTGGCTCAGTACTAAAGCATCTTTTGGCAGTACGCTTGGCAAAGTTTTTAATACCCATACTTTACCTTTGAGTTGGCTTACTAAGTTATCAATATGGCCACTTTGGATCAGTTGACCACCTTTAATCATCGCCACAAAGTGACATTGGTTTTCTATGTCTTCCACTATGTGTGTTGATAGCAAGATCAATCGATTCTTACTCATTGATACTAATAAGTTATTGAGACTCTCTCGCTCAGCCGGATCAAGCCCTGCTGTAGGCTCATCTAAAATAATTAATCTGGGATCACCCAACAATGCTTGAGCAATACCAAAGCGTTGTTTCATTCCCCCAGAAAAGTGACTGATTCTTTTATTTGCATGTTGAGTTAAGTTTAACGCAGTAAGCAGGTCATCAATCTGTTGCTTTGTCTTTTTAATTTCAAGCCCTTTTAATATGGCTATGTGTTCAAGTAGTGCTCTACACCCCATATGTGGGTAAACACCAAATTGCTGTGGTAGATAACCAAGTTGCTTACGTAACTTTTCAGGGTCTTTTAATATATCTAAGCCACTAAACTTTATACGGCCAGAATTAATAGTTTGCAGGCATGCAAGGGTTCTCATCAAACTAGACTTACCAGCGCCATTTGGCCCCAACAACCCTACCATGCCACTGGGTAACTCAATGGTTATATCGTTAAGTGCTTGAGTTCCATCAGGGTATGTTTTCGAAATATGCTCAAGTGTTAGCATTTATTGGCTCCTTAATTAGCACAAATCTAGATTAAGGAATGGTAAAGCTCGCTGCTATGAAGCAATGATCAATGATTCAAGTTTGATGATGAAAGCAAAAATTCTTCTTTCGTCATCAAAAAAAGAACTTTCATCAAAATGTGGGTGAATAAAGAAATAAAAACGTTAAGCTAAATCTATCATAACGCTTAATCAGTGTATTACTCTCTCAGTTTCCACA
>NZ_JAKEVM010000103.1 GCF_022398475.1 Pseudoalteromonas shioyasakiensis
CTACTGACTAAGTATGCTTTAAAACGCTATTTTTATGTTATTTTCTTTTTCTTCATTGCTTTTCGCTATATAAAATACAGTATTACTTTTAAATATTTAGCTGTAATAAGTTTGGTTTTTTACAGTTTGTTAGCAAGTAGCTAAACAATACTTAACCATGTGCTGTTAAATTCTACTTGTACCGTCTGTTGACTTTGTTATACTCCACATCGAAATTTCAGTAATTACTGAAACTTTATTGATGAAGATCATGTTACCGCATTAAAAAATAGGGTAAGCCATTTACCTAAAATGCAGTAAAAGCGATAAAAAGGCGTGAGTTTTGCGAGCAATTAATCAGTCACAAGGTGTCAAACAGTCTAGCTTAGCTAGATTGCAATTGGCTGCGCGTGCGTTTTTTGCTGGTAAAGAGCTAATGTCAGTTTTAGCCTTGTTGCTGATTAATTCAGCGATGCTAATCAACGGTACATTAGAAGATGCTCAAGGGCTAAGAAGCTTATTAAGCGAAGGTGCTTTATACGAAACACCATTGCTTAATGTGTTGAGTTTTTTAGCTTACCCAGTGGTGTCTTGCCAATTACTTATTGGTTTATGCTGGTTGGTCTTCCATTTCTTCCCTGCGCGTCGTGCAGGTGTCATTTTACGTAAAGCGGCCTTCGCTGCGCGTGAAACGATAAAGTCTTTAGTAGTACACAGCGCTCATGGCTGTCGTGCTCCTCCTCGTGTAAGTGGTTGTCTGTAAATAAGCTTTGTTGCTTAAGTTCAGCCATTTTAGTCATTTTCTAAGTTGTCTTTACTAAGCACCTAGTGGGATTTTTACGCCCAAATTTCAGTCAGCCAACCTAATAAAATCCCTCACTTTTTAGCGTGCCTTTTTGTCGTGCTCGTTATTCAGCCGAGGGATATCTGTAGCATCTGTTGCAGAAAAGCGTCGTGTTCTTATTTCGACAAGTGTTAACTTTTAGGTTGTAGGATATTCCTTTGTCAATTCGAAACCTTTGTAATATTGCTCTAGCGTCTTTAGTGCTGGCTTTGTCTGGCTGTAAAGGCGGGGTACTCGATCCAAAAGGTCAAATTGGTGTCGACGAGAAGTATTTAATTATCGTAGCTACGGTGTTAATGCTGATTGTTGTGATTCCAGTTATTGCCATGACAATTTATTTTGCATGGAAATACCGTGATGGACGAGATCAAGAAATTTACGCTCCAAAGTGGGCGCACTCTAATAAGATTGAAGTTGTAGTTTGGACCATTCCTATCATCATCGTTGCGATTTTAGGTGTGATCACATGGCAGTCAACGCAACAACTTGACCCATATAAACCACTTGAGGGTAAAGGTAAGCACCTTACTGTTGAGGTTGTTTCTTTGAACTGGAAATGGCTATTCATTTATCCAGAGCAAGGCATCGCCACAGTGAATGAGCTTGTTTTTCCTGCCAATGTGCCAGTGCAGTACAAGATCACCTCAGAAAGCACCATGAACTCGTTTTTCATTCCACAGCTTGGTAGCCAAATTTACTCAATGGCTGGTATGGAAACAAAGCTTCACTTAATCGCTGATGAGCCGGGTACTTTTAAAGGCTTTTCTGCTAACTACAGTGGTGCAGGTTTCACTGGTATGAAGTTCGATGCCATTGCAACAGCCACAGAAGCTGATTTCGATGCATGGGTAAACAAAGTAAAAAATACCGGTTCTGCATTGACTAAGCAAAGCTATGTTGAACTTGCAAAACCAAGTGAATACGACCCAGTTAAATACTATGCCAGCGTAGATAAAGATATGTTCCATTCAATCGTAATGAAATATATGCAAGCGCATGGCTCTCACGGTGCAATGCAACACGCTATGCCAGAGCACTCAGCTCATAAGAAGCACAGCGAGGACGAGGAATAATCATGTCGTTGTTAGGTAAATTAACATTAGACGCAATCCCGTTTCATGAACCAATTATCATGGTTACCATGACGGTTGTTGCTGTCTTAGGTCTGTTAGTGGCAGGCTTAGTAACAAAATATAAAAAGTGGGGCGTGATTTGGCACGACTGGATCACCTCAATTGACCATAAGCGTTTAGGTGTCATGTACATCATTCTTGCGCTTATCATGCTTTTCCGTGGTTTCGCGGATGCCATTATGATGCGACTGCAATTAGCAATGGCTACCGGCGGTGCAAGTGGTTACTTACCACCAGAGCACTATGACCAAATATTTACGGCACACGGGGTGATTATGATCATCTTTATGGCGATGCCGTTTATGATTGGTTTAATGAACATCATTTTACCGCTGCAAATTGGTGCCCGTGATGTTGCATTCCCATTCTTAAATAACCTTAGCTTTTGGTTAACTGCTGGCGGTGCAATCCTAATCAATATCTCATTATTCTTTGGAGAGTTTGCGAAAACGGGTTGGGTGGCATATCCACCGTTGTCAGAGTTGTCATTCAGTCCAGGTGTCGGGGTCGATTATTATATATGGGCCTTGCAAATATCCGGCTTGGGTACCTTATTAACATCGGTAAACTTCTTAGCGACTGTATTTAAAATGCGTGCACCAGGCATGACATTAATGAAAATGCCTATTTTTACTTGGGCATGTACGTGGGCGAATATCTTAATTGCAGCATCGTTCCCAATTTTAACGGCTGTACTGGCAATGCTAACGCTTGACCGTTATCTCGATTTCCACTTCTTCACAAATGAACTAGGTGGTAACGCGATGATGTACATCAACTTATTCTGGGCATGGGGTCACCCTGAGGTTTACATTCTGATCTTACCTGCGTTTGGTATTTTCTCAGAAGTTATCTCTACGTTTGCTGGTAAACGCCTGTTTGGTTACAAGTCGATGGTTTACGCAAGTGGTGCAATTTCGATTTTAGGTTTCATCGTTTGGCTTCACCACTTCTTTACGATGGGCTCAAGCGCTAACGTTAATGCCTTCTTTGGTGTTATGACCATGGTTATTGCGGTACCGACCGGGGTTAAGTTGTTTAACTGGTTATTCACTATGTATCGTGGTCGTTTACGTATTACTGTGCCTGTCCTTTGGACTTTAGGCTTTATGGTGACGTTCACTATCGGTGGTATGACGGGTGTTCTACTTGCTATTCCTGGTGCTGACTACGTATTACATAACAGCTTATTCTTAATCGCTCACTTCCATAACACCATTATTGGTGGTGCGGTATTTGGTTATTTAGCTGGTTTTGCGTTTTGGTTCCCTAAAGCAATGGGCTTCAAACTTGACGAGAGCTGGGGCAGACGATCTTTCTGGTGCTGGTTAATTGGTTTCTTCGTGGCATTTATGCCGTTATACGTACTTGGTTTCTTAGGTATGACACGTCGCTTAAACCACACGAACAACCCTGATTGGAACATTTGGTTATACATTGCAGCTGGCGGTGCGGTGATCATTATGTTCGGTATCTTGTTCCAAGTTGTGCAACTTGTAGTGAGCTTCAAAAACCGCGAGCAACTTGATGATACAACGGGCGATCCGTGGAATGGTCATACTCTTGAGTGGGCATCGGCTTCACCTCCGCAGTACTACAACTTTGCGAAAATCCCTCATGTTGATGACATCGATGCGTGGACAGACATGAAAGAAAAAGGCTTAGCTTACAAGCAAGAAGACTCTTATAGCCCAATTCATATGCCAAAAAATACATCGGCAGGTGTATTAATGAGCGCGGCTTTAACAACCTTCTGTTTTGCCATGATCTGGCACATTTGGTGGCTTGCAGCCTTTGGTTTACTGGGTGCTATCGTGGTGTTCATCAAGCGTTGTTACACCAGCGATATTGATTACTACGTGCAACCAGATGAAATTGTTGAACTAGAAACGGCTCACAATACAGCCGCTACGAAGGAGGTGAATGCATGAGTACCATTTCTGCAGGGCTCGACACCTTAAACGGCGCACACGGTCATGTCGATGCACATGACCATGAGCACCACGATACAGGTGGTAACACCGTATTTGGTTTCTGGCTTTACCTTATGACTGACTGCCTGTTGTTTGCATCATTCTTTGCAACCTACGCAGTATTGTTTATGAACACTGCTGGCGGTGTGTCGGGTAAAGACATTTTTGAACTTGATTTTGTGGCGGTTGAAACCGCAGCTCTACTACTCAGTAGTATCACTTTTGGTTTTGCGATGATTTCTGCTCATGGGCAGAAAAAGGCGGCTACATTAATTTGGTTGCTAGTTACCTTTGCCTTTGGTGCAGTGTTTATTGGTATGGAAGTGTACGAATTTCATCACCTAATTGCGCATGGTAATGGCCCTCAGCAAAGTGCCTTTTTAACATCGTTCTTCTCTCTAGTGGGCTTACATGGTCTTCACGTTACAGCTGGTCTTATTTGGATGACTGTCCTAATGATTGAAGTTGTGCGCCGTGGTTTAAACCCACAAACAGTGACACGCCTAAGTTGTTTAAGCCTATTCTGGCACTTCTTAGATGTGGTGTGGATCTGTGTATTTACCGTTGTTTATTTAATGGGAGCAATGTAATGAGCCACAGTGAATCACATGTAATTAATAACTTAGAAGTTCATACGCATAATGAACAATCACATGGCAGCGTTAAAGACTATTTAATTGGTTTTCTACTGTCAGTGGTTTTAACGGCTATTCCATTTTGGGCTGTGATGAGTGGTTCGTTTTCGAAAACGACCACTGCATGGAGCATCGTGAGCATGGCGATTGTGCAAATTTGGGTGCATTTGAAATATTTCTTACACCTAAACTTCAAAACTGAAGACGGCAAGGCAAGTTCATTGTCGTTTATCTTTAGTGCTTTAATCATTGTAATGGTGGTTGGTTTGTCGGTGTGGATCATCTACGAATCGAACGCCATGATGATGTACTAATAACAATTACTTGGTAATTGGTAAAAGATTTACGAGAGGAGCTGGTTAGTCTGAGGTTGTGTCTCCAGTTCTCACAGTCTGTTACTAACTAGTTTCTTTCGTAATATTGCGTTTGTGCTGAAAATTAGAGGAGTCGAGGAAGTGTTTCGACGTTATTTAAATGTCACTAAACCTGGCATTATCATGGGCAATTTGATCTCTGTCGCGGGGGGATTCTTGCTAGCCTCTCGTGGTGATATTGACCCATGGTTAATGATCGCAACCTTACTAGGGTTATCTTTAGTAGTAGCATCAGGATGCGCGATCAATAACGTAATTGATCGTGATATTGATGTTGCTATGGCGCGCACTCGCAAACGCGTCACAGTGACTGGCGAAATGTCAGCAAAGGCGGCTATGGCACATGGCATCGTGCTTGGTGTTATTGGTTTCGGATTATTAGCAGTGTATACCAACGTAGTGGCACTCTTATTTGCTACTTTTGGTTACGTCATCTACGTAGGTGTGTACAGCTTATATATGAAACGTCGTTCTGTGTACGGCACCTTTGTAGGAAGTTTATCTGGCGCAGTACCACCTGTAGTGGGTTATTGTGCCGTGACTGGGCAGTTTGATGCTGGTGCTGTGATTTTATTGGTTATGTTTAGTCTATGGCAAATGCCTCATTCATATGCAATTGCAATCTTTCGTTATAACGACTACCAAGCGGCCAGAATTCCTGTGTTACCAGTAGCGCAGGGGATCGAGAAGGCAAAGCATCACATTGTTTTATATATCGCCGTGTATGCGTTGGTTGTGATGTTATTAACCATTAGTGGTTATACAGGTTTAGCCTTTATGGCTGTAGCCTGTACAACGAGTTTTTGGTGGTTGCTAATGGCGCTTCGTGGCTATCGTCGCAATATTGATGTAAGCGGCTGGGCGCGCCAAGTGTTTGCTTTTTCAATTGTAAACATCACGGTTTTGAGCATAGCGATGGCTTTAGATTACCATTCGGTAGCTCCACAGCTACTTGTTTTAACTTAGAAAAAAGTTGCTAACATATCCCAATGTTACAGTAGCAAAGGCCCGGTTTTTTCTCCACCGGGCCTTTTTTCTTTGTTATTTTTTAAAAACGAGCAGCTTGCTCTACCACAATACCATGGCGAGCCGCTAAACGGCGATGATCTTTATCATAGCCACCACCAATTACTGTTGCGACAGGTACATTGTGCTCAAGGCAACGCTTGAGGACTAAATGGTCGCGTTGCTCTATCCCTTGCCAGCTTATATCGAGTTTCCCTAAAACATCTTGCTGCCATACATCTACACCTGCATCATAAAGCACTAAATCTGGGTTTAGGGTGTTTAATAAATAACTCAGAGTATCGTCAACAACGCCTAGGTATTCACTATCAGCGACATTCGGCGCTAAACCTATGTCTAAATCGCTGGTTGACTTTCGAAATGGAAAATTCTTTTCACAGTGAATAGAGCAGGTATAAGCATAGGGCTGATGCGCCAGCATTGCTGCGGTACCATCACCTTGATGAACATCTAAATCAAAAATAAGTATATTGGTTACTTCACCACTTTTTATCAGAGTTTCGCTGGTAAAAGCGAGGTCGTTTACCATGCAATAGCCTGAGCCAAAATCAGTATGGGCATGGTGAGTGCCCCCCGCTAAGTGACAAGCAATGCCATGTTTAAGGGCTAAACGTGCTGTTTGTAAGGTGCCTAGAGGCGCAGTAAAGGTACGTGCCATCAGCTCTTTTGACCAAGGTAAGCCAATACGGCGCATCGCTTTTTCATCTAAGCGGTTGTGCCAAAGGTCGTGGATATAGTTTTCGCAGTGCACTAATTCAAGGGGCTCAGGGCTGCCAAGCATCGGTTGAGTTAGGTTGTCATTTATTAATCCAAGGTTTTGTACATGCTCATATAAATAAGCAAACTTACTCATCACAAAGCGATGATTAGGATCGAAACTAAACGAGTAATTTGGATGATACACCAAGGGTAAGTGGGGATTTAACTGCATAGCTCATTGAATAGCTGAATTTGCTACAGCATAACGAATCTACCGACAAAAGTTTACTCTGGCGCGTGAATTAAATGGGCTAACTCGCGATGTAATAATGCTTCATCACCCAGATTTAGCTCAATCAACCGTTTTAAGTGAGTAATACTATCAATATCGATATGTTCACAGCGAAGGCCAGCATGTTGATGCTCAACATGACATAGCTCCACTTGCATTTTAATCTCGATAGTTGATTCTGGCAGGGTGAAGATTAAGTCAGCTTTACTATGAATAGGCACTAAAAATGAATCACTTTTAGTAATGAGCGCACCTTGCAAAGATAGATCAAGTAACTGACAGTGATAGTCGTTATCTTCGATACGAAGGATCGCAGGGCAAGAAAATAATACCCGCGAAAACTCTCTGCGTTCATTCATAGCTGTATCTCCTACTTTAGTGACCTAATGAGTATAGTCGAGTCAGCGGTTGTCGCCTGATTAAATGGCAGCTGAGTATTGAAATTCAAAATCCGGTGGGTTGCCATTATTTGCAAATTAATCTCCTCGGTCTATCTTTAATAGGCATTGATAGGAGTATGATGTGATTACACTTGCAGAAATTGAAGCGGCACTTGATAACAATGAATTCTTTTTAGAATACTTACCCACAATACGTTTAAGTGATAATCGGTGTGTTGGAGCAGAAGCGCTTATTCGTTGGCAGCGAAATGATAAAGTCGTCCCACCTCTCGAGTTTATACCGTTAATTGAAGGTTCTGTATTAAGTGGCATGATCACATACTGGGTCATAGATAAAGTAGCCGAAGAGCTTGCTGAGTGGCTGAATAAGCATGACAACGTACATGTAGGTATTAATGTTCCACCAGAGCTTTGGGGGCGAGGCGGAGTATTCTATACCCTGAAAAAGTCAGCTTTGAATAGTAATGCCAGCAAAGTGATATTTGAATTATCTGAGCGAGGGATCCCCGATAGAATGGGTGTTCAAACTATTCTAGAAAATATCTCTAAGGCAAAAATGGCGTTAGATGATATGCAATTAGGTGAAGCGAATATCTTAGCGCTTGCGCAGTTAAATGTTGATTATATAAAAATAGATAAGTCGGTAATCGATCTGATTTTACAAGATGACTGGGCTACTTCATTACAAAAGAAACAACTCGCAAATTGTGGTTATGACAGTAATCATGCCTATATTGCAGAGGGAGTCGAAACCAAAAAACAAGCCCAAGTAGTCGCTAAAGCGGGGATACAATTTGCACAAGGTTGGTATTTTTCGAGATCATTGAAAGTTGATGAATTCCTTGCATACTTTGCACAAAAAAGCCCCTAAATAGGGGCTTTTTGAGTATCAGCTAATTAGCCAATTTTTTTGTATTTAATACGCTTAGGTTGTGCCGCTTCTGCGCCTAAGGTTTTCTTCAACCACTCTTCGTATTCTGTGTAGTTACCATCGAAGAAGTTAATTTGGCCTTCGTCACGGTAATCAAGAATATGTGTAGCAATACGGTCAAGGAACCAACGGTCATGCGAGATACACATTACACAGCCAGGGAACTCTAAAATAGCGTTCTCAAGTGCACGTAGTGTTTCAACGTCTAGGTCATTGGTTGGCTCATCCAGTAGTAATACGTTGCCACCTGCTTTCAATAGCTTAGCTAGGTGTAAACGGTTGCGCTCACCACCTGATAGGTCTTTAACGAATTTTTGTTGGTCGTTACCTTTGAAGTTAAAGCGGCCAACATAGGCACGGCTTGGGAATTCAAAGTTACCAATTTTTAATACGTCTTGGCCGTTAGAGATTTCTTGGAAAACAGTGTTGCTTTCGTCCATGTCGCCACGGAACTGATCAACCGTTGCAAGCTCAACTGTGTCACCAACAATAATCTCACCGCTATCAGGCGTTTCTTCACCACTTAGCATTTTGAATAGCGTTGATTTACCCGCACCATTGGCACCGATAATACCTACGATAGCGCCTTTCGGCATTGCAAAGTTTAAGTCATCGATTAATACACGGTCGCCAAAGCTCTTCTTCAGGCCTTTCACTTCGATAACTTGGTCACCTAAGCGTGGACCCGGTGGAATGAATAGTTCATTCGTTTCGTTACGCTTTTGGTAATCGTTTTGTTGAAGCTCAGAGAACTGTGCCATACGTGCTTTAGACTTAGCTTGACGGCCTTTCGGGTTTGAACGAACCCATTCAAGTTCTTGCGCGATTGATTTTTGACGTGCTTTTTCAGATTTCTGTTCTTGTTGTAAACGTAAATCTTTTTGCTCAAGCCACGATGAGTAGTTACCTTCCCAAGGAATACCTTCACCACGGTCAAGCTCTAAAATCCAACCTGCTACGTTATCTAAGAAATAACGGTCGTGGGTTACAGCAACCACGGTACCTTCGTAGTCGTGTAAGAAGCGCTCTAACCAAGCAACTGACTCAGCGTCTAAGTGGTTGGTCGGTTCGTCAAGAATAAGCATATCTGGTTTTTCAAGTAGTAAACGACAGATCGCAACACGGCGACGCTCACCACCCGAAAGGTGTTCAATTTTTGCATCCCAAGGTGGAAGGCGTAATGCATCAGCTGCACGCTCTAACACGTTGTCGATATTGTGACCGTCGTGCGCTTGGATGATAGCTTCTAGTTCGCCTTGCTCTTTAGCAAGTGCATCGAAGTCAGCACCGTCCATTGCATACTCGTTGTATACTTCATCAAGGCGATTTAGTGCATTTTTAACTTCGCTTACAGCTTCTTCTACTGTTTCGCGAACTGTTTTGCTTTCTTCTAGCACGGGTTCTTGCGGTAAGTAACCGATTTTAGTGCCTGGTTGAGGGCGAGCTTCTCCTTCAAAGTCTTGGTCAACACCAGCCATAATGCGAAGTAACGTTGATTTACCTGCACCGTTTAGACCTAGCACACCAATTTTTGCGCCTGGGAAAAAGTGTAAAGAAATATCTTTTAAGATAGTGCGCTTAGGTGGCACAACCTTAGATACTCGACTCATCGAGAATATAAACTTGTCTGGTAACACCATGAAAGAAGCCTTCAATTTATAATAAAAATTAACAGCAAGTATTGTATACCCAAACTACCTCAAAATACAGAATTCAGCGTTTATGATAGGCTTAATATCAAGGTGTTATTTACTCAAAGAGTCATACATTTTAATTAATGACCGCTCAGAAATACTATTTCATTTAGACATCTAAACATCTAGAGGTTGAAATTTCTAACTATCCGTTCATAATTAGCAGTCAGATAAGTATGCTCGGAGCCAGCTATGCCCATTACAGTAAAAGATGAATTGCCTGCCATTGCAAAGTTACGTCAAGAAAACGTGTTTGTAATGCCAAAAAGTCGTGCTAAAACGCAAGAAATCCGCCCAATGCGTTTGGCCATCTTAAACTTAATGCCAAACAAAGTTGAAACCGAAGTGCAGTTTATTCGCTTGTTAGCAAACTCACCGCTGCAAGTTAATGTTGAGCTGTTGCGCTTAGATACCCATCGCACCAGCAGTAACTCTGAACAGCACATGGATACGTTTTATCGTTATTTTTCAGAAGTGAAAGATAATAACTACGATGCCATGATCATAACGGGCGCACCGCTTGCTCATTTAGAGTATGACGAAGTTGCCTACTGGGATGAACTAAAAATTATTTTAGATTGGGCAGAGCAGCATGTGACGTCTACGCTGTTTTCGTGTTGGGCGGCCCATGCGGGGCTTTATCATCACTATGGTCTTAAACGTGATCTGAAACCAAACAAATTAAGCGGTGTTTTCACCCATAAAAGCTATTTTGACCACGCAGCGCTAACGCGTGGCTTTGATGATACCTTTTTAGTGCCACATTCTCGTTATGGTCATATTGATATCGATAAGATCAATGCCTGCGAGGAGCTAGTGGTGTTAGCCGGATCAGAGCGAGTAGGTGCCTACTTAATTAAAAATAAATCAGGTAGCCAAGTGTATATTACTGGCCATCCAGAGTACGATGCTCATACCTTAAAAGGGGAGTATTTACGCGACCAAGAAAAATCAGCGGATGCACCTAAGCCAGAAAATTACTTCCCTGACGATAACCCAGACAACGAACCGTCGAAAACGTGGCAAAGCCATGCCTTTTTATTGTTTTCGAATTGGTTAAACTATTATGTGTACCAAACTACACCGTATGATATTAACTTAGTTAGCCAAGATGTAAGGACTAACAACTATGCCGAGTAATGCAGTGAATAAACGCGAACAATTAACCGAGGCGCTAAAACAGCGAATTTTAATCCTCGATGGCGCGATGGGCACCATGATCCAAGAATATAAATTAGAAGAACAGGATTATCGCGGTGAGCGCTTTAAAGACTGGCACGTACTTATTAAAGGCAATAACGATTTATTAAGCCTGACTCAGCCAAAAATCATTGCTGATATTCACCGTGCTTATTTAGAAGCCGGTGCCGATATCATCGAAACGAATACCTTTAATGCCACGACTATTTCTATGGAAGATTACGACATGGCGAGCCTTAGCCGCGAAATCAACCTCGAGTCAGCGAAGCTTGCACGCGGCGTGTGTGATGAACTTGAAGCAAAAGATCCTAGCAAACCGCGTTATGTAGCCGGTGTACTTGGGCCAACGTCAAAAACCTGTTCTATTTCACCAGATGTAAATGACCCAGGTTATCGTAATATCAACTTTGATAAGCTGGTGGCTGCGTATGTTGAGTCAACACTGGCATTAATGGAAGGTGGTGCTGACCTTATTTTAATAGAAACCATCTTTGATACCCTTAATGCTAAAGCGGCTTCGTTCGCTGTAGAAGAAGCATTCGAGCAAGCTGGTCGTAGTTTACCTGTGATGATTTCGGGCACCATTACCGATGCCTCTGGCCGTACTTTATCAGGGCAAACCACAGAAGCATTTTATAACTCAATTCGTCATATTAAACCGCTATCAATCGGCCTTAACTGCGCCCTAGGCCCTGACTTACTGCGCCAGTATGTTGAAGAGTTATCGCGCGTTTGTGAAACCTTTACCTCGGTGCATCCAAATGCAGGTTTACCGAACGAGTTTGGCGAATATGATTTAGAAGCTCCTGAAATGGCAAAAGAAATTATTGATTGGGGCAAGTCTGGCTTTATCAATATTGTAGGTGGTTGTTGTGGCACGACACCGGCTCATATTAAGGCGTTTGCGAAAGGCCTTGAAGGTGTAAAACCTCGCCAATTACCTGAGCTTGAAGTGCGTATGCGCTTATCGGGCCTTGAAGCGTGTAACTTAAACTAGGAAACCGACATGACTGACCAAATTGCTGTATTTACTAACGTCGGTGAGCGTACCAATGTAACAGGCTCGGCTAAGTTTAAGCGCTTGATCATGGAAGAAGATTACGAGACCGCTCTCGATGTTGCCCGTGAACAAGTAGAAAATGGCGCGCAAGTGATTGATATCAACATGGATGAAGCCATGTTGGACTCGAAAGCGGCGATGGTAAAGTTTTTAAACTTAATTGCCTCAGAGCCTGATATCTCAAAAGTACCTATCATGGTCGACTCATCTAAATGGGAAGTGATTGAAGCAGGCTTAAAGTGTA
Organism: Pseudoalteromonas shioyasakiensis; assembly: GCF_022398475.1. Taxonomy (GTDB): domain Bacteria; phylum Pseudomonadota; class Gammaproteobacteria; order Enterobacterales; family Alteromonadaceae; genus Pseudoalteromonas. The sequence goes on from NZ_JAKEVM010000103.1 coordinate 12,486, forward strand.
TTCAAGGTAAGGCCATTGTTAACTCAATTTCACTTAAAGAAGGTGAAGAGCCATTCATCCGCCAAGCTAAGCTAATTAAACGCTTTGGTGCTGCTGCGGTGGTTATGGCGTTTGATGAAACCGGGCAAGCAGAAACTGCTGATCGTAAGTTCGAGATTTGTCAGCGTAGTTACAAAATACTCGTTGATGATATTGGCTTTCCGCCAGAAGACATTATTTTTGACCCAAACATTTTTGCCGTCGCAACGGGCATTGAAGAGCACGATAACTACGCTGTTGAGTTTATTGAAGGTACGCGCCGAATTAAGCAAGGCTTACCGCACTGTAAAGTGTCGGGTGGTGTATCGAATGTGTCGTTCTCGTTCCGTGGTAATAACCCAGTACGTGAAGCTATTCACTCAGTGTTTTTATACCACGCGATTAAAGCGGGTATGGACATGGGCATTGTAAATGCGGGCCAATTAGCGGTTTACGATGATATTCCCGAAGAGCTGCGCAAAGCTGTAGAAGATGTGATCCTTAATACCGATCCAGGTGCCGGTGAGCGACTTGTTGAACTTGCACCCAAATACTCTGGTATGGCGCAAGCAGAGAAAGTTGAAGATTTAGAGTGGCGTACTTGGCCTGTTGAAAAGCGCCTTGAACATGCACTAGTAAAAGGCATTACCGAATACATCGATGAAGATACCGAAGAGTGCCGCAAGAACAAAGCTAAGCCTATCGAAGTGATCGAAGGCCCGCTTATGGACGGCATGAACGTAGTAGGTGACTTATTTGGCGCGGGTAAAATGTTCTTACCTCAGGTTGTTAAATCTGCTCGTGTGATGAAGCGCGCCGTAGCCTATCTTGACCCTTTTATTGAAGCTGAAAAAGAAGAGGGCGCAACCAATGGTAAAGTGGTTATGGCAACCGTTAAGGGTGACGTACACGACATTGGTAAGAACATTGTAGGCGTTGTACTGCAATGTAATAACTACGAGGTTATCGACCTTGGTGTGATGGTGCCGGCAGAGAAAATCTTGCAAACCGCCATTGACGAGAAAGCCGATATTATTGGTTTATCAGGGCTTATTACCCCTTCGCTTGATGAAATGGTGCATGTTGCGAAAGAAATGACCCGCCGTGGTTTTGAATTACCGCTACTGATTGGTGGTGCAACAACCTCTAAAGCGCATACCGCGGTTAAAATTGAACCTCAGTATGATAAAGGTGTGGTTTATGTAAATAACGCCAGCCGCGCTGTAGGTGTAGTTTCTAATTTATTGTCGAAAGAATTAAAACCAGCATTTTTAGAGAAAACCAAGGCTGAGTATGAAAAAGTACGTGAACAACAAGCACGTAAAAAGCCGCGCTCAAAACCCGTTACTTTACAGCGTGCTCGCGACAACGCTGTAAAACTCGATTGGGACAACTACACGCCGCCTGTACCGAAAAAGCTGGGTGTGACTGAGTTTAAAGATGTTTCGATTGCGACGTTAAGACAGTACATCGACTGGACACCTTATTTCATGACGTGGTCAATCGCTGGTAAGTACCCACGTATTCTTGAAGATGAAATTGTAGGTGAACAGGCTAAAAGCTTATTCGCTGATGCCAACGCAATGCTTGATGAGCTTGAGCAATCAGGTGCGCTACAACCTCTAGGTGTCATTGGTTTATTTCCTGCAAACCGAGTAGGGGATGACATTGAGATTTACACCGATGAGTCGCGTACAACGCTTTTAACTACAGCGTGTCATTTACGTCAGCAAACAGAAAAAACCGACTTTGCTAATTATTGTTTAGCTGATTATATTGCGCCAAAAGGCACCCCTGATTACTTTGGTGCTTTTGCGGTTACTGGTGGTCTTGAAGAAGACGACCTTGCCGATGCCTTCGATGCTAAGCAAGATGATTATAATAAGATCATGGTTAAAGCCGTAGCAGATCGCTTGGCTGAGGCATTTGCTGAGTACTTGCATGAGCAAGTACGTAAAGAGTATTGGGGCTATGCGGTAGATGAAAATCTATCGAACGATGAACTTATTCGTGAAAACTACCAAGGTATTCGCCCTGCGCCAGGTTATCCTGCTTGTCCTGAACATACAGAGAAGAAGAAAATCTGGCAGTTACTTGATACCGAGCAGCGTATTGGCATGAAGCTAACCAGTTCATATGCAATGTGGCCGGGTGCGGCGGTTTCTGGTTGGTATTTCTCTCACCCTGAAGCTAAGTACTACGCTGTAGCGCAAATTCAAAAAGATCAGGTTGAAGATTACGCTAAGCGTACCAACATGACTCTTGCAGAAGCTGAGCGTTGGTTGTCGCCTAATTTGGGCTATGAACCAGAATAATAACCTTTAGTTATTAGCTTTTGTTTAAATTAAAAACGAGCCCACAAATGGCTCGTTTTTTTATGCTCATTTTTTA
>NZ_JAKEVM010000104.1 GCF_022398475.1 Pseudoalteromonas shioyasakiensis
CAAGTATATGGGGATATGTAAGGGAAAGTTCAACATATTTATAAAAAAAGGAGCCTTTGGCTCCTTTTTCGTGTTCAACTGCTTAACTTTTAAACTATTACAGCTTTATTCTGATGCAGCTTTGTCTTGGTTACCGCTTTGGTAAATCAAAATTGGGTCTGATTCACCTTTAATAACGGTTTCATCAATAACCACTTTGCTAACATCATCCATCGAAGGTAATTCATACATAGTATCAAGTAATACGCCTTCAACGATTGAACGTAAGCCACGAGCACCTGTTTTACGCTCCATTGCTTTATGAGCAATTGCGCTAAGTGCATCTTCGCGGAACTCAAGCTCAACATCTTCCATCGCAAATAATGCAGAGAACTGTTTAGTTAATGCATTTTTTGGTTCGCTCAGAATTTGAATAAGCGCCGCTTCATCTAGCTCTGTGAGTGTCGCAACAACCGGAAGACGACCAATAAACTCAGGAATTAAACCGTATTTCACTAAATCTTCTGGTTCAACATCTTTGAATGTTTCACTTAAGCTACGGCTACCTGATGATTGCTTAACTTCAGCACCAAAACCAATACCGGTATTTTTATGGCTGCGTTGTTCAATCACTTTATCTAGGCCAGCAAACGCACCGCCACAGATAAATAGGATCTTAGAAGTATCAACTTGTAAGAACTCTTGCTGTGGATGTTTACGGCCGCCTTGTGGTGGCACAGATGCAACCGTACCTTCAATTAGCTTAAGTAAGGCTTGTTGTACACCTTCGCCCGATACGTCACGGGTGATCGATGGATTGTCAGACTTACGAGAAATCTTATCGATTTCATCAATGTAAACAATACCACGTTGTGCTTTCTCTACATCGTAATCACATTTTTGCAGTAGCTTTTGAATGATGTTTTCAACGTCTTCACCTACATAACCTGCTTCAGTTAGTGTCGTTGCATCGGCCATCGTGAATGGTACATCAAGTAAACGAGCCATGGTTTCAGCAAGTAATGTTTTACCACTACCTGTAGGACCGATTAATAGAATATTACTCTTACCAAGCTCAATATCTGCATTGATTGTTTGATTGCGTAAACGTTTATAGTGATTGTATACCGCAACCGACAGCACTTTTTTAGCGTGGTCTTGGCCAATCACGTAATCATCTAAGTGATCACGAATTTCTTTCGGCACAGGCAGTTTATCAGACGCATTATGCTTCGGCGCAATGTCTTTGATTTCTTCCCTGATAATATCGTTACACAGCTCTACACATTCATCACAAATATATACTGAAGGGCCAGCAATTAGTTTGCGAACTTCGTGCTGGCTTTTGCCGCAGAAAGAGCAGTATAACAATTTATTACTTTTGTCGCCGTCTGTAGGAGTGTCAGACATTCAGCTACCTCATTTATTACGTTGGCAGTAGCACTGGGCTACTGCTAATTCACTATGTTTAACTATATCAAAGAATATCAGTTTTCGCATAGTAAAGGGTGATAGCTAACAATACGTTATTATTAGCTATTCAGATTACTTCGAATCGCGGCTTGAAAATACTGAGTCAACTAGGCCGTATTCAACTGCTTCGCTAGCAGTCATAAAGTTATCACGGTCTGTATCACGAGAAACCACATCGAGTGGCTGGCCAGTATGTTCAGCCATTAAACGGTTTAACTTATCTTTAATTGATAAAATTTCACGGGCATGGATCTCAAAGTCAGATGCCTGACCTTGGAAGCCACCTAATGGTTGGTGGATCATTACACGTGAGTTAGGTAAACAAAAACGCTTACCTTTAGCGCCACCTGATAGCAAGAATGCACCCATGCTTGCCGCTTGGCCAACACAAATAGTGCTTACATCAGGCTTGATAAAATTCATTGTATCGTAAATTGCCATACCCGCAGTCACAGAACCGCCTGGCGAATTAATGTAAAGATAAATATCTTTTTCTGGGTTTTCTGATTCTAAAAACAGCATTTGCGCAAGAATCAAATTAGCCATGTTATCTTCTACTTGGCCAGTTAAGAAAATAATGCGCTCTTTTAAAAGACGTGAGTAAATATCATATGAGCGCTCACCTTTAGCTGTTTGTTCAACAACCATAGGGACTAGTGCGTTTAGAGGGTCTATCATACCGCTATTCATTCTTATTTAATTCCTTATCCGCTGCGACTCATCCTTACTATAAGGAAAGCACATTTATACTAATGTAAGTTAAGCTGTCTATTCAATCTTTATAACTATATAGGAACTTATCAGAACAAATTCAATCCTCGCCGAAAAAAGTTCTGAAATAACATCAGTATTGTTGGTTTTTTTGAAACTGATACCACAAACTAAAATGGCCCGAGTACGCTGTATAAATACAGGGTAACACGAGCCATTTAATCGCTAGCGAGAGCTTAAGTCAATGACTTATTAAGCACCTTGCTGTGGATTCATGATGTCGTCGAATGCTTTTTCAACGTCAGTCACGTTTGCTTTAGCTAGGATAGCTTCAACTGCTTGCTCTTCCATCGCTACGTTGCGCATTTGCTGCATAAGCTGATCGTTTGCTTTGTAGTACTCTACTACTTCAGTTGGATCTTCGTATGCAGAAGCTACAGTTGCGATTAACTCTTCAACTTTAGCGTCGTCAACTTTAAGCTCGTTCGCTTTAATTACTTCACCTAGTAATAGGCCAGTCTTAACGCGAGTTACAGCTTGCTCGTGGAATAATTCAGCTGGAAGCTCAGGCATGTTTTTAGCGTCGCCACCGAAACGTTGTGCAGCTTGCTGACGTAGTGCATCAATTTCTTGATCTACTAGCGCTTTTGGCACTTCGATTTCGTTGTTAGCTAAAAGACCTTTGATAGCTTGATCTTTAACGTTAGCTTTAACTGCTTGGTCAAGCTCACGTGTCATGTTCTTTTTAACTTCTTCTTTAAGAGCGTCAACACCGCCTTCAGCTACACCGAATTTAGTTGCGAACTCGTCGTTAAGCTCAGGAAGCTCTTGAGTTTCAACTTTCTTAACAGTGATTGCGAAAGTAGCAGCTTTACCTTTAAGGTTTTCAGCGTGGTACTCTTCAGGGAAAGTTACTTCAGCAACAACTTCTTCGCCCGCTTTTTTGCCAACGATGTTGTCTTCGAAACCTGGGATCATACGACCTTGACCAAGTTCTAGTGGGAAGTCTTCAGCTTTACCGCCTTCAAACTCTTCGCCTTCGATAGAACCAACGAAGTCGATAGTTACACGGTCGTTCTCGCCTGCAGCTGCGTCAACTTCAGCCCAAGAAGCGTGTTGCTTACGTAGAGTTTCTAGCATGTTAGCTAGGTCTTCGTCAGTTACAGATACAGCTGGTTTTTCAACAGCAATTTTATCTAAACCTTGAATTTCAACTTCTGGGTAAACTTCGAAAGTTGCATCGAACTCTAAATCTTTACCAGCTTCTAACGCTTTAGGAGCGAAAGTAGGAGAACCAGCTGGGTTAATTTTTTCAGAAACGATTGCTTCGATGTAGTTGCGTTGCATTAATTCGCCAGCAACTTCTTGACGTACTGCAGCACCGTAACGCTTGTTGATGATAGACGCTGGTACTTTACCAGGACGGAAACCATCGATACGCTGGGTTTTAGACAGTTGTTGTAAGCGTTTTTTTACTTCAGTCTCAACGTTCTCTGCAGGAACGGTGATGGTCAGACGGCGCTCAAGGCCTTGAGTCGTCTCAACAGAAACTTGCATGATTTACCTCAATCTTCAATTTTGGCGACTGTTCGCCTTCCTTACAAACAAGGTGATCTCCATGAGTGATAGCAAGTTTTAACGCTGAATATTTCAACTTAAAACGGCGCATTGTAACCATGAGATACCATTGCTGCTTTGCCCCTATGGGCACTATGTTAAACAATAGACGCGGCATTATAACCTAATATTTATGATAGTCGAGTCTGGGGGGCAATTATTTGGCGTATATAGCAGCAATCAGCGTTTAAATGCGTAAAAAACGAACGCAACAAAATAACAAAGTAGAATTAAGCTGAATTAAAGGATGTATTTAGAAATTGAGAAGTGGTCGGCGATGCAGAATTTGAACCTGCTACTGAATTGGATATACCCAAACCAATTGTTCTTTGACCATAAATCTTTAAAAGTGGTCGGCGATGCAGGATTTGAACCTGCGACCCCTTGGACCCAAACCAAGTGCGCTACCAAACTGCGCTAATCGCCGATACTGAGAGAAGTTTTGAAAATAAAGACCACTTATTAAAAGTGGTCGGCGATGCAGGATTTGAACCTGCGACCCCTTGGACCCAAACCAAGTGCGCTACCAAACTGCGCTAATCGCCGATATCTTAGAGTAAATTGGGGTGACTGATGGGGCTCGAACCCACGACAACCGGAATCACAATCCGGGGCTCTACCAACTGAGCTACAATCACCACGGCATTTACATATTTTCAAATGGCGCACCCGGAAGGATTCGAACCTTCGACCAACGCCTTAGAAGGGCGTTGCTCTATCCAGCTGAGCTACGGGCGCATCGAAAACTTCATAAGTTTGCCTGTAAGCGCCGCTTCTTAAAGAAGAAGTGGTCGGCGATGCAGGATTTGAACCTGCGACCCCTTGGACCCAAACCAAGTGCGCTACCAAACTGCGCTAATCGCCGATGCTTACCGTTGTTTGCGAGTGACCTCGTTAACAACGGGGTGCATAATAGTGATTTGACCGAGTCAGGTCAAACATTTTTTTAAGAAAATAATTCAATCGGTCACTTTTAGTTCATAATGGTTAAATATTGCAAATATAAGCTAAAATTTGAACTCTTTTTTATAAAGTAGCGCTTTATATAAGATTGCATCTTGGCGCTATGATGCTTTTCTGCGAAAATACGCAACATAAATAAATATGATCAAACAAACATGATTTGTGTATCCACGCCCCCTTTATTGGATAATCATATTTAGATGTATCAGTATCAAGTTAACTAACCCCAATTAAAGGTCACCCATGACGGCAAACATCATCGATGGTAAGGCAATAGCTAAACAAGTACGCAGCAATGTAGCAGAGCGAGTTGCAGAGCGTGTAGCGAATGGATTACGCGCTCCAGGACTAGCAGTAGTGTTAGTTGGTCAAGATCCAGCTAGCCAAGTGTATGTTGGTTCTAAACGTAAAGCATGTGAAGAAGTCGGCTTTGTATCTAAGTCTTACGATTTACCTGGCGACACAACTGAGCAAGATTTACTTGCATTAATAGATCAACTAAACGAAGACAAAGAAGTAGACGGTATTCTAGTACAGTTACCTTTACCTCAGGGTCTTGATGCTGAAAAAATTCTTGAACGCATCACACCACATAAAGATGTTGATGGTTTCCACCCTTATAATATTGGTCGTTTAGCTCAGCGTATGCCGGCACTTCGTCCTTGTACACCGAAGGGTATTATCACCCTACTCGACTCTACCGGTGTCCGCTACAAAGGTATGCACGCAGTTGTTGTTGGTGCGTCAAACATTGTTGGTCGTCCTATGTCACTTGAGCTTTTACTTGCAGGCTGTACAACAACGGTGTGTCATAAGTTTACTCAAGATTTAGAAACGCATGTTCGCCGCGCTGATTTATTAGTTGTTGCGGTTGGTAAACCTGAGTTCATTCCGGGTGATTGGGTTAAAGAAGGTGCTATCGTAATTGATGTAGGCATTAACCGCCTTGAATCTGGCAAGCTTGTTGGTGATGTTGAATACGATATCGCTGAACAAAAAGCACATTTCATTACACCAGTACCAGGTGGTGTTGGCCCAATGACTGTGGCAAGCTTAATCGAAAACACCCTTGAAGCGTGTGAAAAGTACCACAGCTAAGAAGAGCTAAATTATTGCAAAAGGCTGCCAATTGGCAGCCTTTTTTGCTTTTAATTGTTTTGTAGTTTGAACTGCCTAAGCTTTAGCATCTGGGGGAGCACTGAAAACACAATCATCAAAAACATTAATAGGTATTGCCAGTCTTGATATTGTTCGTTTATGAGTAAAACAGCGCATACTATTCCCGCGATTGGGTTAGCAATAGTGCCGAATGAAAACTCAGCCACAGTCATGCGTCCTAATAACCAAACATACAGAATATAGGCGATAGCGGTATTGGGCACGATTAACCAAAATAGCGCAGAATATTGCAGCGCTGAGATGGGCTCAAATATCACTTGGTATTGTTCTGGGTGAAGTAAACTGCCATCAATAAACGCAGCCAATAATAAAATAGTGCCACCAATGATTAACTGCCATGTAAGCACAACCCACCAATGTATATGCACCGACAAACTTTGTACTAAGGTGCTACCAATCACAATAGTCAGTAAGGCCCCAAATAAAGCGGCCACTCCCAATACATTTAATGCCACGTGTGCTGGGTCGAACAACAGCCAAGCCAGTACAACCAGTCCCATAGCACAGAATGCTTGAATTTTTGCAGGGCGCTGTCCTTTAGTAAGCCAAGCATATATCAAAGCCACAACTGGCACAGACACCATCCCTACCCCAGCTATAGCTGCAGGAAGGTTTACTGCCATGATAAAAATAAAGGCAAAAAACAGTGCGATATTCACAGCACCTAGCGTTAACAAACTTGGCCACTGCGAACGGGTTGGCAAACTAGGTTTAAGCAATAAAAGTAATAGCCCTGCAGGTAATGCACGTAATGCGCCTAATAAAAGTGGCGGCCAATCAGGTGTGGCATATTTGGTCACTGCATAGGTGGTGCCCCATAAAAAGGCGGGGATCATGGCAAGTAAAATATTCAATGTCTGTCCTTGTTAATACGAAGAGGTGGCAAGGTAAAAGCTCAAGTACAGTTGAGGTCAATAGCTATATTGATTAAAAACAAAAAAGGTTGCCTCGTTGGCAACCTTTTTTAATTAATCATATTTCGATGAATAGTTAGGCTTTACGCCATGTTGTTTTTCCAGCTGAATCTTCAAGTACCACACCAAGCGCATTCAATGCATCGCGCGCTTCATCAGCTGCCGCCCAATCTTTGCTTGCGCGCGCTTCGTTACGCTTTGCTATTAACGCTTCGATATGTGCTACTTCGTCGTCAGCTTGGCCACCTTGTAAAAAGGCTTCTGGGTCTTGTTGTGCTACCCCTAATACCTCAGCAACACTGCGTAGTACATAAGCTAGCTTACCTGCTTGCTCTGCATCGCTATCTTTAACACGGTTTAGCTCTTTTGCTAATTCAAATAATACTGGTAGTGCTTCAGGTGTGTTAAAGTCATCATCCATCGCTTTTCTGAATTTAGCCACATATTCATTGCTAGCTAAATCGCACTCGATTGGCGTTACGCCACGCAATGCAGTGTATATACGTTCAAGTGACGAACGTGCTTGCTCAAGGTTTTCTTGCGAATAGTTAAGCTGGCTACGGTAATGACCTGAAATTAAGAAATAACGAACTGATTCAGCATCGTATTCTTTTAATACGTCACGTACGGTAAAGAAGTTGTTTAAAGACTTAGACATCTTCTCTTTATTAACCTGAACCATACCTGTGTGGATCCATGTATTAACGTACTTGCCGTTATTTGCACAGCATGACTGAGCAATTTCGTTTTCATGGTGCGGGAACTGTAAATCTGAACCACCACCGTGAATATCAAAGTGCTCACCTAAGTGCTTAGAACTCATTGCTGAACATTCAATATGCCAACCAGGACGACCCTCACCCCATGGTGAAGACCATGACGGCTCTTCTGGCTTGGCTTTTTTCCAAAGCACGAAATCAAGTGGATCTTGCTTATCTTGTGCAACTTCAACACGAGAACCAGCTTGTAGCATGGTTAGGTCTTGTTGTGATAAAGCACCGTACTGCTCAAAGGTTGATACATCAAACAATACATCACCGTCTGCAGCAACATACGCATGGCCTTTGGCAATTAAACGCTCAACCATAGCGATTATTTCATCCATGTGGTTTGTTACTGTTGGCTCAACATCCGGACGCAGCATATTTAAGCTGTCGAAATCTTCATGCATGGCTTTGGTCATACGAGTCGTTAAGTCATTAATTGACTCACCATTTTCGTTAGCACGTTTAATGATTTTGTCGTCAACATCAGTGATATTTCGAACGTATTTTAAATCGTAACCGATGTGGCGTAGGTAACGCACAATCACGTCAAAACCAACGAAAGTACGAGCATGACCGATGTGACAGTAATCATAAATGGTGATACCACACACGTACATGTCGATTTTGCCATCAACAAGGGGTTTAAACTGCTCTTTTTGTCGCGTAAGTGTGTTGTAAATTTGTACCATTTATAAAATGTCCTTAACGGTGTTTCGAGATTCTCTATGGTAACACTTGCAAAGCCGCTGCTCTAGCGCTTTATCAATTGAATAAGCACTTTGTTAATCGTTTTAAACAAGCTCTTTGTTAATCAAAGACAACTACTATAAAATAGCCCCATTATTAAACCTGATATAGGAAACCTCATGGTTGTACTACACACAAACTTTGGTGACATCACTATCAAGATGCACGAAAGCGATGCACCAAACACAGTTAAAAACTTCTTAGAGTATGCGAATACTGGCTTTTACAACGGTACTATCTTTCACCGTGTAATTGATGGCTTCATGGTACAAGGCGGTGGTTTTGAGCCGGGTATGGTTCAAAAAGAAGTAAACAACCCAATCGAAAACGAAGCAAACAACGGCCTTGCAAATAAAGTGGGCACATTAGCAATGGCACGTACGCCGGATCCACATTCAGCAACTGCGCAGTTCTTCATTAACGTTAACGACAATGACTTCTTAAACTTCAGCAGTGAAACATCACAAGGCTGGGGCTACTGCGTGTTCGCAGAAGTTGTTGAAGGTATGGACGTGGTAAACAAAATCAAAGGTGTTGCTACTGGCAGCGCTGGCTTCCACCAAGACGTACCTCTTGAAGATGTAATCATCGAAAAAGTAACGGTTAGCTAATTTAATCGTTTAGTCTTTTTAAGCGGGCCTTTGCCCGCTTTTTTGCGAGTAACCATGAAACAAAGTTATTTTATTGCCGACCTCCATTTAACAGAAAACCGCCCAGACATCACTGCGGCATTTTTTGATTTTCTTGATAGCAAGATTATTAATGATGACGTTGATGCACTGTATATTTTGGGTGACTTTTTTGAAGTATGGGTAGGTGATGACTATCAAACTGACCTTTCAAAGAGTGTTGCCGCACGTTTAAGCCAAGTCAGTGAAAGTGGTACTGAGGTGTTTTTTATTCATGGTAATCGCGATTTCATTATGCGAGAAGACTATGCAAAAAGCGCAAGTATGACTTTACTACCTGAACAAGTTGTTATTGATTTATACGGTACTCCAACAGTTATCTTGCACGGTGATGAAATGTGCACTCAAGATATTGAATATCAAAAGTTTCGTAAAAAAAGCCGTGGTTGGTGGTGGCCAAAACTAATGCTTGCTATGCCGCTTTGGTATCGTAAGAAGATTGCCCGCAACGCCCGCGAAAAATCAAAACAAAGCCAAGCTGGCAAAGCCTTAGAGATTTTAGATGTGACCGAAGATGCGGTTTTAGCCATGTTTGAAAAGCATCAGGTTGCTAATATGATCCACGGTCATACTCACCGCCCTAATGTGCATCACTATAAGCAAAATGGAAAAACACTAACCCGCACTGTACTGGGTGACTGGTATGAGCAAGGTTCATACTTAAGAGCTACTCCAGAGCAGCAAAAACTAGTCCATACGCCCTTTAAATAGCCGATATTTTAACTATGCTTTAACCAGTATTGTCAAAAAATGCATTATCTATGATGAGTCGGTTAAGCCTTTTATGTTGTTGTTTACTATTTAGCTTTTCAATCAATTGCCAAACTTGGCAATTGGTCACAGAGCCGTTTCCTCCTTATTTTATTGATAAGCCAAACAAGCCGGGCTGGCTGCACGAAGTCATCATCGCAGCACTGGAAACACAAAAACATCAAGCCACCATTGAATACACCCACTGGGGACGTGCTCTAAAGCTTGCCAAACGCCATAAACGTGTTGCAGTGCTAGGTGCTTTTTATACCAAGCAAAGAGCAAAAAATTTTCTATATTCAGCCTCATTAGCAACCGCGCATACCGTGTTATTCAAGCGTGTTGATAGCAAGATAACTTATACTGGCTCTTTGTATTCATTAAAGCCATATACAATCAGTAAAGGTGAAGACTATGTGGTAAGTGAGCAATTTGAGCACCACCCAAACCTTAGCGTAATAACCACAGGTAGCTTGATTGAGAGCTTGTTGCTATTAAAGCATGGTCGTGTTGATTTAGTTGCAGGCACAAAAGAGGTTGCCTTGTATTGGCTCGATAATAGCGAGCGCTTACAGCAAGCAAAGCAAACAGAATTAGAAATAGTTACCCCCTATCTTGCTACTCAACACTTACATGTGATTACTGATAAAAATCACCCTCAGGCTGAGTATTTCCAACAAAATTTATCTTTAGGTCTTAAAGCAATTACGGCGTCAGGCAAGCTTTTAGAGATACTGAAGCATTATGAACTGAATGAAAAAGAAATTAGTCACATTACGCAACTATATGAAAAAACCTATGCTAACTAATTTTGTTCTTTTTCAAGCGTGGCAAGGTTATCTTAAACTGCGTTGCGATTCCTTCAGGTAGGTCTTTGCTTGCAACTAGCTGGATTTTTCCGTTAAGAACACTCGTAACCCATTCATGCACAAGGTACAAACCTAACCCTGTATGACCATGGTTTCTAGATGTAGTCACGAAGGGGTCAAATAAGTTACTGCGCAAAGAGTCATCAATACCACAACCATTATCAGAAACGCTAATACAAAGGTCACCTTGTATATTTAAATCTACATGCAATTGAATTTGTTTGTTATCAAGCTCGTCAAAAGCGTGAGAAATTGCATTAACGATTAAACTCTCGATAACCTGAGAGATAACCCCAGGGCGACTAATAATGTCTTTTTTGACATCGATTTTAGTTTCTATAGATACTTTTGAAGCTTTAATGCGGGATTTTAAACCAAGTAGTAGATCATCGATGACTTTTTCGACATTAAAGCTAATATACTGATCGTTTGACCGATCATGGGCCATTTCTTTAAAGCTTTTCACATGATCAATGGCCTTTTCTAAGTTTACTTGAGATAGCCTTAAATTATCGGCAACTTTTTCTACGCTTGATTCTAAAAACTGCTTAGTAAAGCCTTCATCTATTTTACGTTTGAGTTGTTGATTAATTAATTGCGCATTCGATAGTGAAATAGCAGCACCGCCCAGTGGTGTATTCATTTCGTGGGCCACACCTGACACCATTAAACCCAGTGATGACATTCTTTTTGCTTCAAAAAGCTCACCCTGTAATTGATGCTGCTGTTTTATGTAACGTTGTAACTTAGTATTGGCTGCTAACAGCTCTTGCTGTTCGTGCTCCAAGTGTACTCTGGCTTTAATAATCTTACGTTGATCTCGATAACTGCGCTGCAAATATAAACCAGAAATTGATATCAGGCTGGCAGCGCAAGCTAAAGCGATAATAAAAGATCGTAAGGTAATCTCGTTTCGCACCGAATCATCTGCCTTTACCAGTACAATAATATCGTTTGTACCATTTGCGCTATTATTACCTAAGGTCATTTTTAAAAAGCTAGTTGCATGACTATGCGATGCAATAAGATCCTGATATTTCGGCAGTTGGGCGATTACTTGCCATAATGAGCTATCTTCATTGCCGAGTGTCAGCATCGGCTGCTCCAGCATAAACCCCCACTCTTTATCTTTGCGTGGATGTAACAACCAATAACCTTCGCCATTAATTAATTGTATTTGTGCTTGTAAGGTGCTGAGTGACTTTATTTGCTGTAAAGTTTTCGACAGGTCAAAATTGACAACCACTAGGCCATCTAGAATAAAGTTATCACTTGTGGTTCGGTAAGATGCTCTTAATGTTGGTTCATACGGTGTAACAACTGCGCCACGCTCTACATTTAAATCTATTGGCGTGATATAAACTTCACCCTTCCTGTGCTCCATACCCTCGGTAAAATAATAACGGCTACTTTTATTTTGTAACTGTTTTGTTGGTACTCGCTCCGCTTGCCCTGCTTTGAAGTTAACCCGATACCTTTCTTGGCCTTCATTATCTAGCCAACGAATTTGGGAAATATTTTCTGCAGCTAAACCAAAGTTCACAAAATGGGTTTGTATTTGATGCTCAAGTAATGCGCTTTCACCACTTTGCTTTAATATGTCATCGGCCACCAGCAACTTAACTACTTTACGTACATCACCAAGCTCCCTGCTTAGGGTATTGTGAGCGGCAAGTAAGGTATTATCTTGCAAAAGCGTGACACTACTTTTTTGTATTTGGTATTGAATCACATAAACCATCAAGCTAATTAATAAGCTAACAGCAACCATGACCATAAATTTAAAAAGTAGACTTTTTTTCAGTGGCTTATATTGGCTTGTTACTGCTACCATAATAGTTAATTAGACCTGCCCTTTAGCCACTGCAATGCATCATCATAAAACATGGGTTTTGCGTAATAGTAGCCCTGGCCTATATTACACCCCGCCTCAATAAGCCAGTTGTGTTCGGCTTCTGTTTCAATACCCTCTGCTGTTACTGCAAAGCCAAATTTTTCTGCCAGCAACATTATCATTTCGATAATGTGTTGGTTAGATTTTGACTCTTGAATATCGGTTACAAAGCAGCGATCTATTTTTATTATCTGCGCAGGAATTTCACTAATATGGGCAAGTGACGAATAGCCAGTACCAAAGTCATCAATACTAATTTTTATACCCAAGCCCGCAAAACGACATAAACATGTATTGATCTTTTCATAGTTAAAAATTGCTTGGGTCTCTGTTACTTCAAGCTCAAGTAACGAAGGTGAAATGCCATATTCCTCAATACGTGCCGCAATCTCAACAAAGTAATCATCGGCTAACAAATCAAACGTAGAGGCATTAAACGCGATTGGCAAACTAACGCCCTGCTCTGCAAATTGCTTAATCGTCTGCATTATTTTATCGAAAATAAGTTTATCTAACTCACTAATAAGTCCTGCAGTTTCGGCAAGTTCAATAAACTCATCGGGTCTGACAAATGTTCCATCACCTCTTTGCCATCGCGCCAGAGCTTCAAAACCAATGACTTCATTAGTGGTTAAATTAACCTTGGGTTGTAGGGCTACTTGGAGCTCTTTGTGGCGTATTGCGGTGCGCAGCTCTTGCATCAATTCATAGCGCCGTGTAATCGCTTTGGTATTATCTAACGTATAATAGAGAAGCTCAGCTCTTTGTGTGTTTTCATCATTAAGAGTAGACTCTGCTAAATTGAATATTTGCTCTGCGTTATGATCTTCAAAGGCGATTAATTGCATAACTAAAATACGCACATCTAAATACTGTTTTACCCCATCAATTTCAAAAGATTGACGTTTTAAAGAGTCAACAACGCTTTCATCTTCAAATGCATGGCTTGACACTAAAACACCTAAACAATCACTTTTAAAAACAGCGATACGAGGGTGATACGGCGCTAAGGCTTGCAAAATATTCTCGCGCATTTTTAGATGTGTTTTTTTACAAAATTCATGACCAAACCGAAAAGACTTTTCGTCAAACTGAAGTATCTCAAACACCACTAACTGAGTTTCAGCTTGTTCGTATTTGTTCATGTTATCGATTTCGCGCTGGAGCCAGTTCCTGTTGGGCATGTTTAGCGTTATATCGGTGTAAGCAAGCTCAGTAAGGCGGTTCATCAGTGCAATATTCGAAAAGCCTGTACTGACATTTTCACTAAATACCTTTAGTAAAAATACATTATGCTCGTCGATGGGAACATCTGATTTAACAATCGTGATGTAATAGCTAACATCAACATCAGCGGTATCAAAATAAAAAACACTGTAATGCTCAGAAAACACATGCTCTTTTTTATCTCTTGCTAAAATATACGATTGCTGTGCTTCTTCACTGAGCACATCAGTGCTGAGCTCTTTACCATCAAGCCCTCTGTAACAACCGACACTAGTAAGAACTTTTGGGTGTTTATCAACGTGCTTTTCATTGCCAACGCATAATACGCCGCCTCCCTTAGATAGATGCAAAATTTTACCTATTTCATCTAGCACCGCATGAGAAAATGCACGTATGTCGTGTTTACTATTAATGCTTCTTGCCGCATCAAGTACTAACTGCAGTCCTTGTTTGGCATTTGAGATTTGCGAAATATATTGATACGTACGAAGATGGCTACTAACGATAGATTTAAGTTTATCTACCGTCATGTCAGACTTATTCCAATATTCGTCAATATCAAGCGATTGCATTACTTGTGGTTCGGGGGCAAAGCTTGGCTGCCCTGTTAATAGCACTATGCGTATATCGTTGTTGCCTAATACGTGGCGAATAGTATTCACAAGTCGTAGGCCTGAATCATCTTCTTCCATTACCACATCAAGAAATACAATAGCGATGTCTTTGTGACGCGATAACACAGACGATGCCTCTGACACTGAATTTGCCGTTAATACCTCAAGAGACTCATTGTTATCTAGAGATATGGCATTAAAACTGTTTAGTAATGCTTGTTGATAATTTAAGTCGTCTTCAACCGTTAAAACTTTCCATGTTTTTTGAGTATGCGATTGTTCAGAAGCATCTTCTTTAAACTCGAAAGGCACATTAGAATCACGCATGACTTCTCCTTTTAACAACTTATGATTCTATCTTACGAATGTTAATAGCAACCTAGGTCAAAGGTAGTGCAAGATTTTAAAAG